>NZ_JBHVJT010000033.1:0-92067 GCF_042798815.1 Kitasatospora sp. NPDC057738
AAGGAACGGACGCTTCCTTCGGACCGCCTTCCAGCGGACCCTCCGGGCTTCGTTCTTTCGTGTTTCCAGCTTATCAGATATTTTCCGCTCCGTTTCCGGGGCTTCGTTCATCCAACTCGCTGGCGTCTTCCGGGGCTTGACGCCCTGTCCGACGTTTCAAACTCTAGCCGATCCCCGCTCCGAAAAGCGAATCCGACCGCAATCCGATAAAACGCGCACGCCGAATAAGCACCAGGTCGGGACGCGAAAAGCGAAAACGACCGGCACGAACCGAGAAGTGGTGTTTCAAAGGATTGGCTGCCCCGGGACCGTCCGCGCAGACGCGTGTCCGGTGCTCCCAGCCAGGCAGCTCGAAGAACTGTACGCGCTTCGGCGGCGGGATGCAAACGTCGTGCAAAGACCGCTGGCCGGACCCCGGGGGGGAGGGGTCCGGCCGGCGGAGCTGTGCGGCTCGGCTGTTGGAGCGGGCGGCTCAGCTGTTGGTGGGGAAGCCCAGGTTGATGCCGCCGTGCGACGGGTCCAGCCAGCGCTGGGTCACGGCCTTGCCCCGGGTGAAGAACTGCACGCCGTCCGGGCCGTACGCGTGGGTGTCGCCGAACAGCGAGGCCTTCCAGCCGCCGAAGGAGTAGTAGGCGACCGGCACCGGGATCGGCACGTTGATGCCGACCATGCCGACCTCCACCTCGAACTGGAAGCGCCGGGCCGCGCCGCCGTCGTTGGTGAAGAGGGCGGTGCCGTTGCCGTACGGGTTGGCGTTGATCAGCGCCAGGCCCTCCTCGTACGAGTCGACGCGCACGACCGAGAGGACCGGGCCGAAGATCTCGTCGTTGTAGACGGACATGCCGGGCTTCACGTGGTCGAACAGCGTGGGGCCGAGCCAGAAGCCGTCGGCCGTCGGGGAGCCGTTGCGGTCCTCGGCGGTGACCGGGTGCTTGCGGCCGTCCACGGCGAGCTCGGCGCCGTCGGCGACGCCGGACTCCACGTAGGAGGTGACCTTGTCCCGGTGCTGGCCGGTGACCAGCGGGCCCATCTCGGAGTCGCCGTTGCAGCCGGGACCGACCTTCAGGGTGGCGATCCGCTGCTTGATCTTCTCGACCAGCTCGTCGCCGATCGGGTCGACCGCGACCAGCACGGACACCGCCATGCAGCGCTCGCCGGCCGCGCCGAAGCCGGCGTTGACGGCGGCGTCGGCGGCGAGGTCGAGGTCGGCGTCCGGCAGGACCAGCATGTGGTTCTTGGCGCCGCCCAGGGCCTGCACGCGCTTGCCGTAGCGGGTGCCGGTCTCGTAGACGTAGCGGGCGATCGGGGTGGAGCCGACGAAGCTGACGGACTTGACGTCCGGGTGCTCCAGCAGGCGGTCGACGGCCACCTTGTCGCCGTGCACGACGTTGAAGACGCCGTCCGGCAGCCCGGCCTCCTTCCACAGCTCGGCGAGGAAGTTGGCGGCGGACGGGTCCTTCTCCGAGGGCTTCACCACGACGGTGTTGCCGGCCGCGATGGCGATCGGGAAGAACCACATCGGCACCATGGCCGGGAAGTTGAACGGCGAGATGATCGCGACCGGGCCGAGCGGCTGGCGGATCGAGTAGACGTCGACACCGGTCGAGGCCTGCTCGGTGAAGCCGCCCTTGATCAGCTGCGGGATGCCGCAGGCGTACTCCACGACCTCCAGGCCGCGGGCGATCTCGCCCAGCGCGTCGGAGTGCACCTTGCCGTGCTCCGCCACGATGATCGAGGCCAGCTCGTCGCGACGGGCGTTCAGCAGCTCGCGGAAGGCGAAGAGCACCGTCGTCCGCTTCGCGATCGAGGCGTTGCGCCACTCGGTGAAGGCCGCGGCGGCGGCGGCCACCGCCTGGTCGACCTCGGCGATCCCGGCGAAGTCGACCTGGCCGGCGACCTGGCCGGTGGCCGGGTCGAAGATCTCACCCCGACGGGGGGCCGCACCGGCGGTGGCGACCGGCTTGCCGCTGATCCAGTGAATGATGTGCTTGCTCAAGGTCCGTCTGCCTCCGAAGTCCCGGGCGGCGTCCTGCCACCGGTCCGGTCTGGCGCCGCCCGCATGGGCCGGGCGCCGGGAAATCACGGGGCTACCGCGTTCGCCTTCCAGTCTGGTGGCCGTTTCGGTCCTGCTCAACGAACAGGCTGACGGGGATCGTGGATTCAGCCTTACAGGTCGTCCGGTCGCTCGGCCGAACGGGCGGCTCCACCGGGCCGGGGCCTCAGGTGTCCCCGTCCTCCGGCTCCTCCAGGTACGGGTCGTGCAGGCCGTCCGCCGCTTCCCGGGTCTCCAGCAGGTCCAGCCGCAGGTCCTGGGCCCAGGCGAGCGCCCACCGCTTCAGCCCGTCGACCTCCCCGGCCGGAACGCCCCGGGCGCGGAACCGCCCGTCCGCCGCGTCGGCGAGCGTCTCCAGTCGGTCGGCCAGCGCCGTGGGCTGGAGGTCCGGGTCCAACTCCCCTGCCAGTGCGATCAGTTCGCCCTCGCGGTAGCAACGGGTGAGGGCGTGGACGTCGATCAGGTCGCGCGGCATGCCCCGGTCCACGAGGAGCGCGGTGGTCAGCGCGGCCGCGTCCTCCAGGGCGACGACCGGCAGCACCACCGGCGGCTCGTCCGGCCCGGGCGCACCGAGGTCGAGGCGGACCGCGCGGTGGCCCAGCGGCTCCTTGCGCAGTTCCACCGAGTGCGACCGCCCGCCGAGCGCCAGCCGGACGGTGAGCTGCTCCAGCCGCGGTGTGCCCGGCCGCTCGACGGCCTCCCCGCCCGCCGCCCGGTACGCCTCGCGCAGCGCAGCGGCCACCTCCGGCAGGTCGGCGCCGCCGGTGGCCAGGGTCAGCCCGTCCTGCGGGCAGGCCGCGACGCCGTGGGCGCGCAGCGCGTGCCCACCGGCCAGCGCGAGGCCGTACCGGTCGCAGACCGGTGCGGCCGCGGCGGCCAGGCGCAGCTGGGCGGGGCCCGGGCGGAGGGACGCGTCGACGGCGTGCGGGACGGTGGTCACGCCTCCAGTCTGACGCGACCGACCGCGCGGCGCGCCACCACCGCCGGGCGCCCCCGCGCATCCCAAAGCGCCGGAACTCCCCCAGGTGCGCCACCACAGCCGGGCCCCGGAGGGCTCACCAGCCGCTGAGCGTCGCCGCCGCCTCGTGCAGGGCGAGCTCCAGCAGCACCGGGTCGTTGAGCCGCCCGGAGCCGTCGGGCGGGACCAGCCAGCGCACGCCCCGGCTGCTGCGCCCGGGGTGCGGCACGACGATCCAGGCGCCCTCCCCCGCACCGCGCACACCGGTGCCGATCCAGCGGGCCGCCGTGCCGACGGGCACCAGGAAGCTGACCTGCTCGCCCCCGAAGTCGGTGAGGACCGGGCCGCGGGTGCGCGGGTCCGTGACCTCCAGGGCCGGATGCCCGAGCCGCCCGGGGACGGAGAGGACGTCCCAGCGTCGGCCGGCCGGCAGCAGCACCAGGCCCAGCCCGGTGCGCTCCCACTGCTCCCGGAAGGACTCCGGGTCCGGTGCCGCCTGGGCGAGCCAGTGCAGTCCGGTGGTCTCCATGTCGTGTCCCCGCTTCTTGCCGTTCGTACTGTTCGGAGACGGCGGGAGGAACGGGACCCGCCGTCACCAAGGAGAGGCGGACGGCGGGTCCCGATTACACGACTATGGGGTGCCCGGTTGGCGGCGGTCGCGCTTCAGCTGTCGAAGCCGAGCCCCAACCGGTCGAGGGTGCGCAGCCAGAGGTTGCGGTGGCCGCCGGTGCGGTCCGCCCGCTCCAGCGACCGGGTGGTGAGTTCGATCCCGGCCCAGCGCACCGGCTCGGGCGGGAACGGCAGCGGCTTGCTGCGCACCATGTCCAGGGAGGTGCGCTCGGTGCGCTCGCCGGCGAGCAGGTCGAGCATCACCTCGGCGCCGAAGCGGGTCGCGCCGACGCCGAGCCCGGTGTAGCCGACCGCGTAGGCGACCTTGCCGCGGTACCCGGTGTCGAAGAACGCCGAGAACCGGCTGCAGGTGTCGATGGCGCCGCCCCAGGCGTTGGTGAAGCGCAGGCCCTCCAGCTGCGGGAAGCAGCGGAAGAAGTGGTTGGCCAGGGTGCGGAAGGTCTCCGGCCGCTGGTCGTACTCGTGCCGGACGTGGCCGCCGAAGTGGTAGACCGCGTCGTAGCCGCCCCAGAGGATCCGGTTGTCGGCGGAGAGCCGGAAGTAGTGGAACTTGTTGGCGCTGTCGCCGAGGCCCTGCCGCCCGCGCCAGCCGATCGAGGCGAGCTGCTCGTCGTCGAGCGGCTCGGTCATCAGGGCGTAGTCGTACACCGGGACGATGTACGGGCGGACCCGCTTGAGCAGCGACGGGAAGACGTTGGTGCCGAGGGCGACCTTGCGGGCGAAGACCCGGCCGTACGGAGTGCGGACGGCCATGCCGCTGCCGTGCTCCCGCAGGTCGGTGGCCCGGGTGTGCTCGAAGATCCGCACGCCCTGGCCCAGGCAGGCGTCCTTGAGGCCCCAGGCGAGTTTGGCGGGGTGGACCATCGCCACGCCCTCCTTGTCCCAGAGGCCGCCGAGGAAGGTCGGCGAGTTCACCTCGGCGCGCAGCTGGTCGGCGTCCAGGACGGTGATGTCGAAGCCGTACCGGGCGACCGCCTCGGCGATCTCGTGGAGCTCCTCGACCTGGTGGGGCTGGGTGGCGACGTCGATCTCGCCGGTGCGCTCCCACTCGGCGTCGATGCCGTAGCGCTTGAGGGTGGCCTCGATGCCGTCGAGGTTGGCGGCACCGAGGCGTTCCAGCTGGGCCAGTTCGGACGGCCAGCGGTCCAGGCCGTTGCCGAAGCCGTGGGTGAGGCTGGCCGCGCAGAATCCGCCGTTGCGCCCGGACGCGGCCCACCCGACCTCGTTGCCCTCGACCAGCACGACGTCCAGCGAGGGGTCGCGTTCCTTGGCGATGAGGGCGGTCCACAGGCCGGAGTAGCCGCCGCCGACGACCAGCAGGTCGCAGGTGGTGTCGCCGACCAGGGCGGGCAGCGCCGCCGGCCGGCCGGGATCCTCCAGCCAGAAGGGGGTGGGCCTGGCGTCACTGAGTGCGCGGGCGGAATCCATGCATTATCAGCCACTTTCTACGAATAGATGACGTATGACGTGCCACCGCTGTCGACCGTACGTCAGGCGGTGGCCTTCCGGCGGTTGCCCAGCCACTGGCCGACGACGGTCAGCACCACGGCGGCGAGGAACATCGCGGTGCCGATGACGTTCACCTGCACCGGGATGCCGCGCTGCGAGGCGCCCCAGACGAACATCGGGAAGGTGACCGTGGTCGGCCCCGAGTTGAACTGGGTGATGATGAAGTCGTCGAAGGAGAGCGCGAAGCTGAGCAGCGCGCCCGCCGCGATGCCGGGCGCCGCCAGCGGCAGGGTGACCCTCAGGAAGGTCTGGGTGGGGGTCGCGTAGAGGTCCTGGGCGGCCTGTTCGAGCCTCGGGTCCATGCTCATCACGCGCGCCTTGACCGCCGTCACCACGAAGCTGAGGCAGAACATGATGTGCGCGATGAGGATGGTGGTGAAGCCGAACGGGATGCGCATGTTGAGGAAGAGCGTCCCGAGCGAGGCGGCCATGACCACCTCGGGCATGGCCATCGGCAGGAAGATCATCGCGGTGGTGGCCGAGCGGCCGCGGAAGCGGTAGCGGGCCAGTGCGAAGGCGACCATGGTGCCGAGCACGGTGGCGCCGATGGTGGCGAGCACCGCGATCTGCAGGCTGAGCGAGAGCGACTGGCACATGTCGGCCACGCCGCAGGGGTTGGTCCAGGCGTCGGTGGAGAACTCGTTCCACTCGTAGTTGAACTTGCCCACCGGCTTGTTGAACGAGAAGGCGAGCACGACCAGGTTGGGCAGCACCAGGTAGGCGAGGGCCAGCAGGCCGGCCAGCACCACCAGGCGGGCGCGGATCCATGTGAACATCCGGGACATCAGACCAGATCCTCCGTCCCGGCCTTGCGCATGTAGACCGTCACCATGCCCAGGATCAGGGCCATCAGGATGAAGCTCAGCGCGGCGGCCGTGGGGTAGTCGAGCACGTTCAGGAACTGCTTCTGGATGCCGTTGCCGACCATCTGCTCGCTCGGCGAGCCCAGCAGCTGGGCGTTGATGTAGTCGCCGGAGGCCGGGATGAAGGTCAGCAGGGTGCCCGCGACCACGCCCGGCAGCGAGATCGGGAAGGTGACCTTGCGGAAGGTGGTGAACGGCCGGGCGTAGAGGTCGCCGGCCGCCTCGTGCAGGCGCGGGTCGATCCGCTCCAGCGAGGTGTACAGCGGCAGGATCATGAACGGCAGGAAGTTGTACGTCAGGCCGCAGACCACCGCGAGCGGCGTGGCCAGCACCCGGTCGCCGTCGGTGAGGCCGAGCAGGTTGGTGACGTCCAGGACGTGCAGCGCGTTCAGCGCGCCGACCACCGGGCCGCCGTCGGACAGGATGGTCTTCCAGGCCAGCGTGCGGATCAGGAAGCTGGTGAAGAACGGCGCGATGACCAGGATCAGGATGACGTTGCGCCAGCGCTTGCTCGCCTTGAAGGCGATCGTGTACGCGAGCGGGTAGCCGACGGCCAGGCAGAGCACGGTGGCGACGGCGGCGTAGGAGAACGAGCGCAGGAAGTGCCACTTGTACTCGACCAGGGCGTCCCAGTAGGTCGAGAAGTGCCAGGTGACCTTGAAGCCCTCTTCGAGGGAGCCGGTCTGCAGCGAGGTCGACCCCTGGTAGAGCATCGGGACGGCGAAGAAGATCACCAGCCAGGCGATGCCGGGCAGCAGCAGCCAGTACGGGGTGAGCTTGCGCTTCGGCCCGCGCTCCGCCGGTTGCGGGGAGCCGCCGTCGGGGGGTATCGCCCGGGACGGCGCGGCCGGGGTGGTGGCGGTCATGCGGCCTCCTCCCCGGTGCCCGCGTCGATCGCCTGTGCGGCGTCCAGGGCGAAGGAGTGCGCCGGGTTCCAGTGCAGCTGGACGGCGGCGCCGGGGACGATGCGGGCGTCGCGCTCCATGTTCTGCTCGAAGACGGTGACCTCCTGGCCGCCGTCGGTGCGCACCACGTACTGGGTGGAGACGCCGATGAAGCTGGAGTCGAGCACCGTGCCGGTCAGCCGGTTGCGGCCGTCGGCGACCTGCTCGGAGGCGTGGGTGATGGTGATCTTCTCCGGGCGCACGCCCAGGTGGACGCGCTTGGCGTCGGTGGTGCAGCGCGCCTTCGGCACGGCGAGGCGGACGCCGGCCGCATTGAGCAGCAGGTCACCGCCCTCGGTGCCGGTGACCTCGGCGGGCAGCAGGTTGGACTGGCCGAGGAAGTTGGCCACGAAGGTGGTGGCGGGGTTCTCGTACAGCTCGGCGGGGGCGCCCAGCTGCTCGACCCGGCCGCCGTTCATCACCGCGATGGTGTCGGCCATGGTCATGGCCTCCTCCTGGTCGTGGGTGACGTGCACGAAGGTGATGCCGACCTCGGTCTGGATCCGCTTGAGTTCCAGCTGCATCTGGCGGCGGAGCTTGAGGTCGAGCGCGCCGAGCGGCTCGTCCAGGAGCAGCACCTGCGGGTGGTTGATCAGCGCGCGGGCGACGGCGACGCGCTGCTGCTGGCCGCCGGAGAGCTGGTGCGGCTTGCGCCGGGCGTACTGGCCGAGCTCGACCAGCTCCAGCATCTCGTCGACCTGCTTCCTGACGTCCTTCCGGCCGCGCCGGCGCAGGCCGAAGGCGACGTTCTCGAAGATGTCCAGGTGCGGGAAGAGCGCGTAGCTCTGGAAGACGGTGTTCACCGGCCGCTTGTACGGGGGCAGGGTGGTGACGTCCTGGCCGCCGATCAGGACGGTGCCGCTGGTGGGCTCCTCCAGGCCGGCGATCATGCGCAGGGTGGTGGTCTTGCCGCAGCCGGAGGCACCGAGCAGGGCGAAGAAGGAGCCCTGGGGGACGGTCAGGTCGAGCGGGTGGACGGCGGTGAAGGAGCCGTAGGTCTTGCCGATTCCGGTGAGCCGGACGTCGCCGCCGACGGCCGCGTCGCGCTGCTGGTCTGTCATGGGGTGGTGTCTTCCTGGGATTCTCTGCCGGGAGGTGGGGTCAGGCGCCGATGAGCTTCGAGAACTTCTGCTCGAAGTCGCTCTCCTCGCTCTCGGAGAGCGTGCGGAACACGTGCGCCTTGACCGCCATCTCGGGGGTGGGTACGACCAGCGGGTTGGCCGCGGTGTCCGGGGCGATGCCGGCGAGCTCGTCCTTCATCCCGGTGACGGCGGAGACGAAGCCGATGCCCGCGACCAGCTGCGCCGCGATCTTCGGCTGATAGTAGAAGTCGATCAGCTTCTCCGCGTTCGCCTTGTGCCGGGCCTTGGCCGGAACCAGCATGTTGTCGGTCGAGGCGATGTAGCCCTTCTCCGGGATGACGAACCCGATGTCCGGATTGTCGGCCTGCAGTTGGATCAGGTCGCCGCCCCAGGCGATGCAGGCCGCGATGTCGCCGGCGGAGAGCTCCTGGCCGTAGTCGTTGCCGGTGAAGCGGCGGATCTGCTTGCTGTCGACGGCCTTCTGCAGCCGGGCGACCGCGCCGTCGTAGTCGTCGGCGGTGAACCTCGCGGTGTCCTTGCCCTGGTCCAGCAGGACCATCCCGATGCTGTCGCGCATCTCGGACAGGAAGGTCACCCGGCCCTTGAGGTCGGGGTCGTCCAGCAGCTGGGAGACGCTGGTGACCTCCTTGCCCCTGGTCGCCTTCCGGTTGTACGCGACGACGGTCTGGATGCCGGCCCACGGGTAGGAGTAGAGCCGCCCCGGGTCCCAGTCGGGGGCGCGGAAGCGCGCCTCGATGTTGGTGATCGCGGTGGTGACGTTCGCCGGGTTGAGCTTCTGCGCCCAGCCGAGCCGGATCAGCCGGGCCGCCATCCAGTCGGTGAGCACCATCAGGTCGCGGCCGGTGTCCTGGCCCGAGGCGAGCTGCGGCTTGACCTTGCCGAAGAACTCGACGTTGTCGTTGACGTCCTCGTTGTACTTGACCTTGATCCCGGTGGCCTCGGTGAAGGCGTCCAGGGTGCCGTGCTTCTCCTTGTCCTTCTCGTCCGTGTCCACGTACAGCGGCCAGTTGGAGAAGGCGACCTCCTTCTGCGTCCCCGAGAGGTCCTCGGCGGCGTTCGCGGTCGAGTCACCGGTCGCCCGGGGAGCCGCCGGGATGCCGCAGGCCGCCAGGGTGCCCGCCCCGGCGGTCAGCGCGGCGGCGCGCAGCAGGGTGCGACGGCCGAGCGCGGCCCGGCCGCTGGTCAGACTGCGTTCCCAGGCCCTGCGGACCGGTTCGGGCAGACCGTCGGTGAGCTCGTTGAACGCCATGGAACGGGCCTCCTGGGGGGAGATGGGGTGTGGGGGCACCCGCTTGGGCCGGGGGTTATCTGTCTCCGAAGACGGTGCGGTGCCAGTCCTTGCGGGCCACCGCGGTGGTGTCGAACATGACGTGCTTCACCTGGGTGTACTCGTCCAGCGAGTACTGGGACATGTCCTTGCCGTAGCCGGACGCCTTGTAGCCGCCGTGCGGCATCTCGCTGATGATCGGGATGTGGTCGTTGACCCAGACGCAGCCGGCCGCGATCTCCCGGGTGGCGCGCAGCGAGCGGTGCACGTTGCTCGTCCAGGCGGAGGCGGCCAGCCCGTACGGGGTGTCGTTGGCCAGCCGCAGGCCCTCGTCGTCGCCGTCGAAGGGCAGCACGACCAGCACCGGGCCGAAGACCTCGCCCTGCACGACCTCGCTGTCCTGGGCCGCGCCGGTGATCAGGGTGGGCGGGTAGTACGCGCCCCGGGTGAGGTCGTGGCCGTCGTGGCCCCGCTCCGGGACCCGGCCGCCGGTGACCACGGTGGCGTACGAGCGGGCGCGCTCCACGAAGCCCGCCACCCGGTCCCGGTGGGCGTACGAGACCAGCGGGCCGAGGTCGGTGCGCGGGTTCAGCGGGTCACCGATCCGGATCGCCGCGAACAGCTCGGCCACCCCGGCCGTGAAGGCGTCGTACAGCGGGCGCTGGACGTAGGCGCGGGTGGCCGCCGTGCAGTCCTGGCCGGCGTTGATCAGCGAGGCCGCGACCGCTCCGTGCACCGCGGCGTCCAGGTCCGCGTCGTCGAAGACCACGAACGGGGCCTTGCCGCCGAGCTCCAGGTGGGTGCGCTTGACGCTCGCGGTGGCGATCTCGGCGACCCGCCTGCCGACGCCGGTGGAGCCGGTGAAGGAGACCATCGCGACGTCCGGGTGCCCGACCAGGTGCTCGCCCGCGGTGCGCCCGGCGCCGGTGACCACGTTGACCACGCCGTCCGGGATGCCCGCCTCGGTGCAGGCCCGGGCGAACATCAGCGAGGTCAGCGGGGTCAGCTCGGCCGGCTTGAGCACGATGGTGTTGCCCGCGGCGATCGCCGGGAGGATCTTCCAGGCGGCCATCTGCAGCGGGTAGTTCCACGGCGAGATCGAGCCGACCACGCCGACCGCCTCGCGCCGCACGTAGGAGGTGTGGTCGCCGGAGTACTCGCCGGCCGCCTTGCCCTCCAGGTTGCGGGCGGCGCCTGCGAAGAAGGCGGCGTTGTCGACGGTGCCGGGCACGTCGAACTCGGTGGCCAGCTTGACCGGCTTGCCGGTCTGCGCCGTCTCCACCCGGGCCAGGTCGTCGGCCGCCCCGGCCAGGACGGCCGCCAGCCGGGTGAGCGCCTCGGAGCGCGCGCCCGGGGTGGCCGAGGACCAGCCGGGCAGGGCGGCCCTGGCGGCGGCGACGGCGGTGTCCACGTCCTCGGCGGTGGCCAGCGCGACCTGCTCGACCACGCTGCCGTCGGCGGGGTTGACGACCTGGAAGGGGTCTCCGCTCCCCCGGGTCGGGCGGCCCGCGATGTACTGCGCGCCCGGGCCGAAGTCGGTCAGGTCCATCTGGTTCCTCCAAGTGCCGTGGTTCGACCGCTGCGGGGTCACGCGTCCGCGGTGGGGGTCTGCGGTCCCGCTGACCTTGCCTGCTGCGGGGTTGGGGTGACAAGGGTCACTTCGACAACCTCGGCACGAAGGGCCTTACAGGGTGCAAGGGTGCGGCCAGGGCAACACCTCGTCGGGGGGATGGATGATTTACCTGACACTCTGATCACCCGGAGCCCCCGCTCCGGCCCCCACCGGCCCCGGAGGCCCGCGATGCTCCCCACCGTCGCCCGAGTCCTCGACCTGGACGTGATGCGGCGCGGCCTGCCCCAGGTGGTGGCCGGCGCCGACCACCTGGAGCGGCCGGTCCGCTGGGTCCACGTCAGCGAGCTGCCCGACGTCGCCGGGATGCTCCGCGGCGGCGAGCTGGTGCTGACCACCGGCATCGCCCTGCCCGAGGACCGCGAGGGCCTGGCCCGCTACGTGCGCGAGCTGGACGAGGTCGGGGTGGCCGGCCTGGTCGTCGAGTTCGGGCGGCGCTACTTCGACTCGCTCCCCCGCGCCCTGGTCAACGCCGCCGAACAGCGCGGCCTGCCACTGATCACGCTCCGCCGCGAGCTGCGCTTCGTCGCCGTCACCGAGGCCGTGCACGCCCTGGTGGTCAACGCCCAGCTGGAGCAGCTGAGGATCTCCGAGTCCGTCCACCAGGTCTTCAACGAGCTCGTGGTGGAGGGCGCCGAAGCGCCCGAGGTGATCCGCCAGGTGGCCCGGATGGCCGGCGCCCCGGTCGTCCTGGAGAACCTGGCCCACCAGGTGCTCGCCCACGACACCGCCGGGCGCCCGGAGGCCGAGGTGCTGGAGGACTGGGAGCGCCGCTCGCGCGGGGTCCGCCCCGCCGGGCGCACCGGCCACGACCCGCGCAGCGGCTGGCTGGTCACCGCCGTCGGCGCCCGCGGCCAGGACTGGGGCCGGCTGGTGCTGGTGCAGGAGCCCGGCCCGCTGCCCGAGGGCGAGGCCCACCCCCACGCCATGCTGCTGGAGCGCGGCGCCTCCGCACTGGCCCTCAACCGGCTGGTGGTGCGCGACCGGGAGAGCCTGGAGCGGCAGACCCACCGCACCCTGCTGTCCGGCATCCTCACCCACGCCCTGACCGTCTCCGAGGCGGCGCTGCGCGCCCAGGCCCTCGGCGTGCCGCTGGAGGGCCGCCGGCTGGTCGGCGTGGTGCTGCGGCAGCGGCGCGGACCGATCCCGGCCGCGCTGGAGGCCCAGGCCCGGCTGCGCGACTTCACCGAGCTGGCCGCCGGCGCGGTCCGGGCCTGCCGGCTGACCGCCCTGGTCGGCGCGCTGGACGACGAGGCCGTCGGCCTGCTGGTCGCGCTCGGCACCCAGCAGGACGAGCACGCCGCGCTGGACGCCCTGTCGGCCGCGCTGCGCCGGATGTCCGCCGAGGCCGGACGGGAGGGCGGCGACCCGGCGGGCCCGGTGGTCGCCGTCGGCTCCTCGGTCGGCTCGGTGCGCGACGCCCGGCGCACCCTGCTGGAGGCCACCCAGGTCGCCGACGCCGCCCTGCACGACGCGCCCGGCGGCCGCAGCTCCTCCTACTACCGGCTGCCGGACGTCCGGCTGCGCGGCCTGCTCCACCTGCTGCGCGACGACGCCCGGCTGCAGACGTACGTGGAGCGGGAGCTGGGCCCGCTGCTGGCCCACGACGCCGAGCACAACGGCCAGTTGGTGCAGATGCTGCGGATCTACCTGGAGCAGGGCCGCAACAAGTCGGCCGCGGCGGACGCGGCGCACCTGTCCCGGCCGTCCTTCTACGACCGGCTGCACAAGGTCGAGCGGATCCTCGGCGTCGACCTCGACCAGGTGGAGTCCTGCCTCTCCCTGCACGTGGCGCTGCTCGCGCTGGACGCCGTCCGGCGCTGAGCGGGGCTGAGCGGGGCGCGCGCCCCGGGGCGGCGCCGGGCCCCGCGCGTCACACCCCGGTGATGCGTCCCCAGACCTTGTGCAGCTCGGGCCGCTCGGCCGAGGTGACGTCGCGCATGGTGTGCAGCCGGGCCCGCATCTCCTCGGTCGGGAACACCAGCGGGTTCTCGGCGAGTTCGGCCTTCTCCTTGTCGCCGCTGGCCGCCAGCACCTCGCGGGCGGCCGGCACCGGGCAGATGTACTGGACGAACGCGGCGAGTTCGGCCGCCACCTCGGGCTGGTAGTAGTAGTCGATCAGCAGCTCGGCGTTGCGCTTGTGGGCGGCCCGGTTGGGGATCATCAGGCTCTCCGCCCACAGCTCGCCGCCCTCCTCCGGCACCACGAACTCGATGTCCGGGTTCTCGGCGGTCAGCTGGACGGCGTCGCCGGAGTAGGCCTGGCAGGCGAGCGCAGCACCGGAGGCGAGGTCGCTGGTGTAGTCGTTGCCGGTGAAGCGCCGGACGTGGCCGCTGTCGACCACCTTCTGCACCAGGTCCATCGCCTTGCGCGCGTCGTCGTCGCCGAACCTCGCGATGTCCGCGCCCTGGGAGAGCATCAGCAGCCCGAGTGCCTCGTCCAGCCCGGCGAACAGCGTGACCCGGCCCTTGAGGTCGGGCGCCCACAGGTCGGCGGTGGACCTGATCTCCCGGCCGAGCGCCTTGCGGTTGTAGGCGATGCCGGTGATCCCGGACTGCCAGGGCACGCTGCGCCTGCGCCCGGGGTCGAAGGCCGGGTCGGCGAGCTGCGGGTCCAGGTTGGCCGCGACGTTGGGCAGGTTGGCCCGGTCCATCGCCTGTACCCAGCCCAGCGAGACGTACCGCCCGGCCATCCAGTCGCTGATCACCATCAGGTCCCGGCCGGGGGCGGCGCCCTGGGTGAGCACCGGGCTGATCTTGCCGAAGAACTCGTCGTTGTCGTTGATGTCCTCGGTGTAGGTGACCTCGATCCCGGTCCTCTCGACGAAGGCGTCCAGGGTCGGGCGCCCGCCCGCGTCGTCGGTGTCGATGTACTGGGTCCAGTTGGAGAAGGCGAGCCGCTTGTCGCTCTCCGAGCGGTCCGGTGCCGAGCGACGGTCCTCGGCCACGTACGCGGACGGGATGCCGCAGCCGGTCAGGGTGCCGGCGCCGAGCAGCGCGGCCCCGCCGAGCACGGAACGTCGGCGGATGCGTGCGGGCCCCTGCGGGCGGTCGGCGACGGAGCGACGGGTCGGGGTGGTGCTGCTGGGCATGAGCGGCCTTCCGGAGCGTGGGACGGCCCCGGGCACACGGGTGCTCGGGGCCGTCCTGGTAGGTACGTCAGACAGTGTGCGCGTCGGTGAGCGACAGCACCTCGTCCAGCACCGCGAGGCCGGTCTTGGCCTCCTCCTCGGTGACGGTGCACGGCGGGACGACGTGGAAGCGGTTCATGTTGACGAACGGCCAGAGCCCGCGCTGCTTGCAGGCGGCGGCCAGCTCGGCCATCGGCGCGTTGCCGGCGCCGGCCGCGTTGTAGGGCACCAGCGGCTCGCGGGTCTCCCGGTCCTTCACCAGGTCGAGCGCCCAGAACACGCCCAGGCCGCGGACCTCGCCGATCGACGGGTGCCGCTCCGCCAGCTCGCGCAGGCCGGGGCCGAGCACGTTCTCGCCGATGTGCCTGGCGTTCTCGACGATGCCCTCCTCCGCCATCGTGTTGATGGTCGCCACCGCCGAGGCGCAGGCCAGCGGGTGGCCGGAGTAGGTGAGCCCGCCGGGGAAGGCCCGCTCGGCGAAGGTGGCCGCGATCTCGGCGCTGATCGCCACGCCGCCCAGCGGCACGTAGCCCGAGTTGACGCCCTTGGCGAAGGTGAGCAGGTCCGGGGTGACGCCCCAGTGGTCGGCGGCGAACCACTCACCGGTGCGGCCGAAGCCGGCCATCACCTCGTCCAGGATGAACACGATCCCGTAGCGGTCGCAGATCTCCCGCACCCCGGCCAGGTAGCCCGCCGGCGGGACCAGGATGCCCGCGGTGCCGACCACGGTCTCCAGGATGACCGCCGCGACGGTGCCGGGCCCCTCGAACGCGATCACCTGCTCCAGGTGCTCCAGCGCGCGCTCGCACTCCTGCGCCTCGTTCTCGGCGTGGAAGTTGGAGCGGTAGGCGTACGGCCCCCAGAAGTGCACCACACCGGAGACGCCGCCCTCGTTGGGCCAGCGCCGCGGGTCGCCGGTGAGGGCGATCGCGTTGGCGGTGGCGCCGTGGTACGAGCGGTAGGTGGACAGCACCTTCTGCCGGCCGGTGTGCAGCCGGGCCAGCCGGATGGCGTTCTCGTTGGCCTCGGCGCCGCCGTTGGTGAAGAAGATCTTGTCCAGGTCACCGGGGGTGCGCTCGGCGATCAGCCGGGCGGCCTCGCTGCGCGACTCGACCGCGAAGCCGGGGGCGATGGTGCAGAGCTTCGCCGCCTGCTCCTGGATCGCCGCGACCACCTTCGGGTGCTGGTGACCGATGTTGGTGTTGACCAGCTGCGAGGAGAAGTCGAGGTAGCGGTTGCCGTCGTAGTCCCAGAAGTACGAGCCCTCGGCGCCGGCCACCGCGAGGGGGTCGATCAGTGCCTGGGCGGACCACGAGTGGAAGACGTGCGCGCGGTCGGCCGCCTTGACGGCCTGGCCGGCGGCTGGGTCAGCGGTGGGAATGCTCATGCCGGTAAGGCTAGGGCGGCCCGTCCCCGAAGGGCAGTTCCATCGTGTCAGCCGGTCGCGCCAACCGCCGACAGGATGCAAAGACACAGGGCCCGGGTCGAGAAGACCCGGGCCCATGGTCGGTTCAGCCGACTTATCAGCGCACTCAGATCGCGGTCATACAGCGCCGACGGTCACGACCCGCTCAGATCGCGGTCATACAGCGCCGACGGTCACGACCCGCTCAGATCGCGGTCATACAGCGCCGACGGTCACGACCCGCTCAGATCGCGGTCATGACGTGCTTCACGCGGGTGTAGTCCTCGAAGCCGTACGCCGACAGGTCCTTGCCGTAGCCGGACTTCTTGAAGCCACCGTGCGGCATCTCGGCGACCAGCGGGATGTGGGTGTTGATCCAGACGCAGCCGAAGTCGAGGCGGCGCGACATCCGCATGGCGCGGGCGTGGTCCTTGGTCCACACCGAGGAGGCCAGCGCGAACTCGACGCCGTTGGCGTACGCGACGGCCTGGTCCTCGTCGGTGAACTTCTGCACGGTGATGACCGGGCCGAAGACCTCGTTCTGGATGATCTCGTCGTCCTGGTTCAGGCCGGAGACGACGGTCGGGGCGTAGAAGTAGCCCTTGTCGCCGACCTGGTGGCCACCGGCCTCGACCTTGGCGTGGGCGGGCAGCCGCTCGATGAAGCCGGAGACCTGCTTCAGCTGGTTGGCGTTGTTCAGCGGGCCGTACAGCACGTCCTCGTCGTCCACGCCGCCGGTCTTGGTCTCGGCCGCGGCCTTGGCCAGCGCCTCGACGAAGGCGTCGTGGATCGACTCGTGCACCAGCACGCGGGTGGCGGCGGTACAGTCCTGGCCGGCGTTGAAGTAGCCCGCGACCGAGATGCCCTCGACGGCCTCGGCGATGTCGGCGTCCTCGAAGACCACGACCGGGGCCTTGCCGCCCAGCTCCAGGTGGACGCGCTTGACGTCCTTGGAGGCGGACTCGGCGACCGAGATGCCGGCGCGCACGGAGCCGGTGATGGAGGCCATCGCCGGGGTCCTGTGCTCGACCATCAGCCTGCCGGTCTCGCGGTCGCCGCAGATGACGTTGAAGATGCCGGCCGGCAGCTCCAGGTCCTTGAGCACGCCGCCGATGATCTCGGCCAGCAGCACGGTGGAGGCCGGGGTGGTGTCGGAGGGCTTCAGCACGACGGTGTTGCCCGCGGCGATGGCCGGGGCGAACTTCCAGACGGCCATCATCATCGGGTAGTTCCACGGCGCGACCTGGGCGCAGACGCCGACCGGCTCGCGGCGGATGATCGAGGTCATCCCGTCCATGTACTCACCCGCGGCCTTGCCCTCCAGCATGCGGGCGGCGCCGGCGAAGAACCGGATCTGGTCCACCATCGGGCCGATCTCCTCGGAGAGGGTCAGCGCGCGGGGCTTGCCGGTGTTGCGCACCTCGGTGTCGACGATCTCGTCGGCGCGGGCCTCGACCGCGTCGGCGATCTTGAGCAGCAGCTTCTGGCGGGTGCTGGGGGTGGCGTCGCGCCAGATCGGGAACGCGGCGTCGGCGGAGGCCATGGCGGCGTCCACGTCAGCGGCGCCGGACAGCGGCGACGTCGCGTACACCTCGCCGGTGGTCGGGTCCACGATGTCGAGCGTGCGGCCGTCGGCCGCGTCGACGAACTCACCGTTGATGTAGTTGCGCAGCGCGCGAAGGTCGCTCACGGATCTCTCCTCGGTCTGGGCCTGCGGCATTGCAGATTCCGGCGCAATGGTACGTCGGCGGATCCGGCGTACGAAGGGTCCCGAGTGGCCGCGACCGGAGCGGCGCGGTCCACTGGTGGCGGTACGCGCAACGGCCCTCGGGGTCGCGCGCGTACCGTGCCAGGGTAGCCGCACGACTGCCGGTATCGACAGGGCGAGCTCGCTTCAGCGATGAAATCCGCATGCGTTTTCCAAGATCACGACGAAATCAGCAGCTTCCACGCTTGCGAACACGGGAGCGATCAGGCACAGTGGCCGCGTGGCCAACCGCGACCGGAACGCCAGCGTTCCCCTCGACGCCGCCTCCAAGGCGATCATCGAGCAACTCCAGGAGGACGGGCGCCGCCCGTACGCCGCCATCGGCAAGGCCGTCGGCCTGTCCGAGGCGGCCGTGCGGCAGCGCGTCCAGAAGCTGCTCGACCAGGGCGTGATGCAGATCGTCGCCGTCACGGACCCGCTCACCGTCGGCTTCACCCGCCAGGCGATGGTCGGGATCCGGGTCGAGGGCGACATCGAGCCCGTCGCCGACGCGTTGGCCGCCCTCGACGAGGTCGACTACGTCGTCTGCACCGCAGGCTCGTTCGACCTCCTGGCCGAACTGGTCTGCGAGGACGACGAGCACCTGCTCGAACTGATCAACAAGCGCATCCGCGCCCTTCCCGGCGTGCGGAGCACCGAGAGCTTCGTTTACCTGAAGCTCCGGAAACAGACCTACACCTGGGGCACCCGATGACAGCCGACCCGGCGCAGAAGGACCTTTCCAAGACCGCCTACGACCACCTGTGGATGCACTTCACCCGCATGTCGTCGTACGAGAACTCCCCCGTGCCGACGATCGTCAAGGGCGAGGGCACCTACGTCTGGGACGACAAGGGACGCAAGTACCTCGACGGCCTCGCCGGCCTGTTCGTCGTCCAGGCCGGCCACGGCCGTGAGGAGCT
Source organism: Kitasatospora sp. NPDC057738 (assembly GCF_042798815.1). NCBI lineage: Bacteria > Bacillati > Actinomycetota > Actinomycetes > Kitasatosporales > Streptomycetaceae > Kitasatospora > Kitasatospora sp. NPDC057738. The sequence goes on from NZ_JBHVJT010000033.1 coordinate 18,163, forward strand.
CGCCGAGGCCGCCGCCAAGCAGGCCAAGGAGCTCGCCTTCTTCCCGGTGTGGAGCTACGCCCACCCGAAGGCCGTCGAGCTGGCCGAGCGCCTGGCCAACTACGCCCCGGGCGACCTGAACAAGGTCTTCTTCTCCACCGGTGGCGGCGAGGCCGTCGAGACCGCCTGGAAGCTCGCCAAGCAGTACTTCAAGCTGACCGGCAAGCCGACCAAGTACAAGGTCATCTCGCGCGCCGTCGCCTACCACGGCACCCCGCAGGGCGCCCTGTCCATCACCGGCCTGCCGGGCCTGAAGGCCCCGTTCGAGCCGCTGGTGCCGGGCACCCACAAGGCCCCGAACACCAACATCTACCGCGCCCCGGCCTTCCTCGAGGGCCCCGACGGCACGGTCGACCCCGAGGCCTACGGCCGCTGGTGCGCCGACGAGATCGAGGTGGCCATCCTCAACGAGGGCGCCGAGACCGTCGCCGCCGTCTTCGTCGAGCCGGTGCAGAACGCCGGTGGCTGCTTCCCGCCGCCGCCCGGGTACTTCCAGCGCCTGCGCGAGATCTGCGACCGCCACGACGTGCTGCTGGTCTCGGACGAGGTCATCTGCGCCTTCGGCCGCCTGGGCACCATGTTCGGCGCCGACAAGTTCGGCTACCAGCCCGACATGATCACCTGCGCCAAGGGCATGACCTCGGGCTACTCCCCGATCGGCGCCACGATCATCTCGGACCGCCTCGCCGAGCCGTTCTACAAGGGTGACAACACCTTCCTGCACGGCTACACCTTCGGCGGCCACCCGGTCTCCTCCGCGGTGGCGCTGGCCAACCTCGACATCTTCGAGCGCGAGGGCCTGAACCAGCGCGTCCTCGACAACGAGGCCGCCTTCCTGGGCACCCTGAACAAGCTGCGCGACCTGCCGATCGTCGGCGACGTCCGCGGCAACGGGTACTTCTACGGCATCGAGCTCGTCAAGGACAAGGTCACCAAGGAGTCGTTCAACGACGACGAGGTGGAGCGCGTGCTCTACGGCTTCCTGTCGAAGGCCCTCTTCGACAACGGCCTGTACTGCCGCGCCGACGACCGTGGCGACCCGGTCATCCAGCTGGCCCCGCCGCTGATCTCCGACCAGTCGACCTTCGACGAGATCGAGCAGATCCTGCGGACCAGCCTCACCGACGCGTGGGCGAAGATCTGATCCCCTGAGCCTTCTTCCCCACCCTCCGCCGAAGGGCGGCCCCGCTCCCCGCGGGGCCGCCCTTCGGCGTGCCCGGCCCGGTTTCCCACCCCCGGAACATCACAGTCGTACGACCAAACATGCCTGAATGCGGGTGATATGCCCGTGATGGACCAGAGCGCCGCCACCGCGACCAGCCCCCGTCGTTCTAATCTGACGACTGTCATATCCCTGCGGCCACCCAGGATGGATCCTCATGTCAGCGGCACCGCCTGACAACGACGTGCTGTGGGCCCGAGGGATCGTCAAGTCCCATGACGGCACCCCCGCCCTGCGCGGCATCTCGATCGGCGTCCGCGAGGGCGAGGTGCTCGCCGTCACCGGCCCGCGCGGCTCCGGCAAGAGCACCCTGCTCGGCTGCCTCTCCGCGCAGCTCCCGGTCGACGAGGGGGAGGTCTGGTTCAACAGCGCCCCCGTGCACACCCTCGCCCGGGCCGGCCGCGAACGGCTGCGCCGCGACCGCTTCGGCTTCGTCGGCTCCGAGCCCCACCTGGTGCCCGAACTGACCGCCCGCGAGAACGTGGCGCTGCCGCTGCTGCTCGCCGGAGCCGGCAACAAGGCCGCCTACACCGCCGCCGACGAGTGGCTGGAACGCCTCGACGTCGGCGACTGCGCCCGGCTGCGGCCCGAGCGCCTGCTCCAGAGCCAGCGCCAGCGGGTCGCCGTCGCCCGCGCCCTGGCCCCGCTGCCGCCCGTCGTCTTCGCCGACGACCCCACCGCCCCGCTGCACCGCGAGGCCGCCGACCAGGTCATGCGGATACTGACCAGCGCGGCCCGGTCCCACCAGCTCACCCTCGTCCTGGCCACCCACGACCCCGAGCTCGTCCGGTTCGCGGACCGCGCCGTCGCCCTCGTCGACGGACGGCTCACCGCCCCCGCCGCACCCGTCCCCCGCGGCATCACCGCCCCCGGGGCCGCCGGAGCGCCCGCCGTCACGGCCACCCGCCGCTGAAAGGGTCGACGTGTTCTACCTCCGTCTGGCCCGGGGCTACCGGGTGCCCGACCTCGGCCGCTGGCTGCTCACCGCAGCGGCCGCCGCCGTGGTCGCCGCCTTCCTGCTGCGCTCCCTCGGCCGGGCGATGAGCGAGCAGATCGGCGGCGCCGACCCGCTGGTCCGGCTGCTCTGGTGCCTGCCCCCGCTCGCCGCCCTCGCCTGGTTCGCGGCCGTCGCCGCCCGCGCGGTGCCCGCCCGCAGGCCCGAGCGGATCGCCGGCCTCACCGCCGCCGGCGCCGGCTCCCGCCGCATCCGGACGCTGATCGCCGGCGAGGTCGCACTCGCCTGCACCCTCGGCAGCGTGCTGACCCTGCTGCTCTTCCTGGTGCTGCGCAACGACGTCGCCGGCCCGGCACTCGCCGCCGACCTCGGCATGGGCGTGCCGCTGCCGCCCGCCGCGCCCCTCGCCCTGCTCGCCCTGGTCCCGCTCACCGCCGCCGGCGCCGCCGCCTGCGCGGTCTCCGTCACCGACACCCTGCCCGGCGGCCGCACCCCCGCCCCGGCCGGCTTCGGCGTCTGGCGGATCGCCCTGGCGACCGGGCTGGGCGTCATCGGCGCCGCGCTCGAACTCATCGCCCTGCGGCCCGGAGCCGCCGTCGACGGCCGTCCGATCCACCTGCCCGCCGGGCTCGGCTCCACCAGCACCGCCGCCCTCTTCGGCTGGGCCGCCAGCGCGCTCGGCCTCGCGCTGCTCACCGGCCCGCTGCTGGCCTGGGCCGGGCGGCTGCTCGCCGTCGGGCGGCCCACCCCGCTGCGGCTGCTGGCCGGGCGCGGCCTCACCGCCCAGGCCCGCCGGCTCGGCGCGCCGCTGGCCGTGCTCACCCTCGTCGTCGCGCTGGTGCTCACCACCGTCCGCTACTGGATCGGCACGCCCGACAGCGCCGACGCGCTGCCCGCCGTCGAGGCCTGCCTGGTCCTCGGCTGCGCGGCCGCCGCGGTGGTCAACCGGCTCGCCGAGGTCCGCACCGACCGCCGCGGGGTCACCCACGCGCTGCTGCGCCTCGGCACCTCGCCCCGACTGCTGTTCGGCGCGGTCGCGCTGCGCACCCTCGCGGTGGGCAGCACGCTGCTGCTGACCGGTGGGGCGACCGCCGCGCTGGCGGCCGCCGGACTCCGGTAGCGCTCTCCCGGAACGGGCCTCAGCCCGCCGCGGCGAGCTGGCCGCAGGCGCCGTCGATCTCCTGGCCACGGGTGTCGCGGACGGTCGTCGGCACGCCGTGCGACTGGAGGCGGCGGACGAACTCGCGCTCGTCCTCCGGCCGGGAGGCCGTCCACTTGGACCCGGGGGTCGGGTTCAGCGGGATCAGGTTGACGTGCACCCGGCGGTTCTTGATCAGCCGGCCGAGCAGGTCCGCCCGCCAGGCCTGGTCGTTGATGTCCTTGATCAGCGCGTACTCGATGGAGATCCGGCGGCCGGACTTCTCCGCGTAGTTCCACGCCGCGTCCAGCACCTCGGCGACCTTCCAGCGGGTGTTCACCGGCACCAGCTCGTCGCGCAGCTCGTCGTCCGGGGCGTGCAGCGACAGCGCCAGACGGCAGCTGAGGCCCTCGTCGGCGAAGCGGTGCATCGCCGGGACGAGACCGACGGTGGAGACCGTGATGCCGCGCTGGGACAGGCCGAAGCCGTCCGGCGCCGGGTCGGTCAGCCGGCGGATCGAGGCCAGCACCCGGTTGTAGTTGGCCAGCGGCTCGCCCATGCCCATGAAGACCACGTTGGACAGCCGCGCCTCGCCGCCCGGGATCTCCCCGGTCTTGAGCGCGCGCATCCCGGCGGCGATCTGCTCGACGATCTCGGCGGTGGACAGGTTGCGGGTCAGACCGGCCTGGCCGGTGGCGCAGAACGGGCAGTTCATGCCGCAGCCGGCCTGCGAACTGATGCACATGGTGACCCGGTCCGGGTAGCGCATCAGCACGGACTCCACGAGCGTGCCGTCGAAGAGCTTCCAGAGCGTCTTGCGGGTGGCGTCGTCGTCGCAGGAGACGTGCCGGACCACCGACATCAGCTCGGGCAGCAGGCTCCCGGTGAGCTTCTCCCGGCTGGCGGCGGGGATGTCCGTCCAGCTCGCCGGGTCGTTCGACATCCGGCCGAAGTAGTGGTTGGAGAGCTGCTTGGCGCGGAACGGCTGCTCGCCCAGCTCGGCGACGGCCTCCTTGCGCTCGGCGGGGCTCAGGTCGGCGAGGTGTCGCGGGGGCTTTGCGCCGCGCGGCGCGACAAAGGTGAGTTCTCCGGGCTTAGGCATGGTTGTTCCAGTGTCGCAGACGCGCGAGGGCCCCGGACGCCAGGCGTCCGGGGCCCTCCCTGGTACGTCTCGTACGCGCCGGTCAGCTGCCGACGAACGCGGCCAGCAGCAGCCAGACCACCGGGGCGGTCGGCAGGAGCGAGTCCAGCCGGTCCATGATGCCGCCGTGGCCGGGCAGCAGCGTGCCCATGTCCTTGATCCCGAGGTCCCGCTTGATCATCGACTCGCCCAGGTCGCCCAGGGTCGCGGTGACCGCCGCGCAGCCGCCCAGGATCAGGCCCTGCCACCAGCTGCCGCCGTCGATCATCAGCTGCATCAGCAGCGCGCCCGCCAGCATCGACAGCGCGATGCCGCCGGCCAGGCCCTCGCGGGTCTTGCCCGGGCTGATCGTCGGGGCCAGCTTGGTCTTCCCGAACTTGTAGCCCACCGCGTACGCGCCGGTGTCGCTGCAGATCGTCACGATCAGGAAGAGCACGATCCGCTGGGGGCCGTCGTCGGCCGCCAGCATCATCGCCACGAAGGTGGCCAGGAACGGCACGTAGAAGGCCGTGAACACGCCTGCCGTTATGTCCCGCAGGTAGTCCTCCGGCGGCTCGGCCATCCGCCAGACCATCACCGCCAGCCCGGTCAGCGCCAGCGCGGCGGCCGCCCACTGGATGCCGGACCAGTAACCGGTGGCGACCATGGCGACGCCGCCCACGACCAGCGGGATCAGCGGCGCCTTGATCTGCTTGCGCTCGGAGAGCCGGCTGGTCAGCTCCCAGACGCCGACCGCGACCGCGGCCATCACGACGACCAGGAACAGCGCCTTCACCACGAACAGCGAGGCGACGATCACCGCGCCCAGGCCGACGCCCACGCCTATGGCGGCCTGGAGGTTACGGCCACCGCGCTGCTTGCGCGGCTGCGGCTGCGGGGCGGACTGGGCGGCCACGGGTGTCTCCTGCCCTGGGTGGGACGACGGCACGAAGTGGGGCTGCCCGGCCGCCAAGTGGTTCGCCGGCGGCGCGGGATGCACCGGTGCCCCCGGGTGCGGCGGGGCGCCGCGGCCGGGGGCGGGAGGGACGTCGTCGGATATCGCGCGCAGCACGACCGTCTCCGTCACGCCCGGCGGCGCCGGCTCGGGCTGATCCTCCCGGAACAGCGGGCCGTTCAGCCGGCCGGACTCCCTGCCCTGCCCCTCGGCGGGCCCGGCCGGGCCACCGGTGGCGGGCCGGCCGTGGGCCGGGGACCGACCGTGGACGGCGGACCGGCCGTGGACGGGCGCGCCGGGCGGCGGACCGGGCTCGGCCGGCACGGGAGGCATGACCTGAGTCTCCTCCGCGTCGCCGCCCCAGTACACCGGAGGCTGCTGCGACTGATCCGAACGGAGGCCCGGCGCCCCGTGGGCGACGCCCGGCGCGCCCGGGGGCACGGCGTGGCCGCCCGGGTGGCCGGGGTGTCCCTGGGCCGGCGCCGGCTGCGCGCCGTACCCCGGCACCGGATGGGCCGGGGTACGGGCGGCCTGCGGGTGCGGCGCCGGGTGGTGGGGCTGGAACTGCTGGTCGGACGGGCCCCAGTAGCCGGGGGCGTCAGGGGCGTCGTTCATCAGACCTCGAGCAGCTCGGCTTCCTTGTGCTTCAGCAGCTCGTCGACCTGGGCCACGTACTTGGCCGTGGTGTCGTCGAGCTCCTTCTCGGCGCGGCGGCCGTCGTCCTCGCCGACCTCGCCGTCCTTCACCAGCTTGTCGATGGCGTCCTTGGCCTTGCGGCGCACCGCGCGGATCGACACCTTGGCGTCCTCGCCCTTGGTGCGGGCGATCTTGATGAACTCCCGGCGGCGCTCCTCGGTCAGCTCGGGCAGCACCACGCGGATGATCGAGCCGTCGTTGGACGGGTTGACGCCCAGGTCGGAGTCGCGGATCGCCTGCTCGATGGCCTTCAGCGCGGTCTTGTCGAACGGCGAGACGACCGCCATCCGCGGCTCCGGCACCGAGAAGGAGGCCAGCTGGTTGATCGGCGTCACGGCGCCGTAGTACTCCGCGACGATCTTGGCGAACATCGCCGGGTGCGCACGGCCGGTACGGATGGCCGCGAGGTCGTCCTTGGCGACGCCGACGGCCTTCTCCATCTTCTCCTCGGCCTCGAGGAGGGTCTCTTCGATCACTGTGGTCTCCCTGTCCGGTTCATCTGCTGTTGTCCCGACCGGTGTCGGCGCGGTGGCCGGCCCCGGCGTCGGCGCCGTCCAGTACGGCTGGTTGCTGCTCAGGCCCGGACAGAATCCTGGCTGATGAGTGTGCCGATCTTCTCACTCTTCACCGCGCGCGCGATATTGCCCTCCGCCAGCAGTTCGAAGACCAGCATCGGAAGGTTGTTGTCCTTGCACAGCGTGATCGCGGTGAGGTCGGCGACCTTGAGGTCGCGCGCGATGACCTCGGAGTACTCCAGCGCGTCGAACTTGACCGCGTCCGGGTTGGTCCGCGGGTCGGAGTCGTAGACGCCGTCCACGCCGTTCTTGCCCATCAGCAGGACGTCGGCGTGGATCTCCAGGGCACGCTGGACGGCCGTGGTGTCGGTGGAGAAGTACGGCATGCCCATACCGGCGCCGAAGATCACCACACGGCCCTTCTCCAGGTGCCGGACGGCCCGCAGCGGCAGGTACGGCTCGGCGACCTGGCCCATGGTGATGGCGGTCTGGACCCGGGTCTCGATGCCCTCCTTGACCAGGAAGTCCTGCAGCGCCAGGCAGTTCATGACGGTGCCGAGCATGCCCATGTAGTCGGAGCGGGCCCGGTCCATGCCGCGGACCTGGAGCTCGGCGCCCCGGAAGAAGTTGCCGCCGCCGATGACCACCGCGACCTCGGTACCGGCACGGACGACGGTGGCGATCTCCCGGGCGATCGCGTGCACGACGTCCGGGTCGACGCCGAGCCCGCCGCCACCGGCGAAGGCTTCACCGGACAGCTTGAGCAGCACCCGGCGGCGCGAGCCGTCCCTGGGGTCCTGCGCGGTCTCCTGCGTCTCCTGCATGGACTTCTCCTTTTTGCACCTACTGGTCACAGGCGCGGGTGTGCGGATGCCCCGCCTGCGCGTACACGAGAGGAGGCCACTGCCGCGGGAACCGGTTCGGTGTCCTGCACGGCAATGGCCTCCTCGTCGTTCATGGTGCCGACGCGAGCCCGCCCGTTGGGGATAGGCGCGGGGTGAGCCCGTTCGGCGTTCCTCCCGCCCCGATCAGCGGGCGGGGGCGGTTCCCAGCGTAAAGGGGCCGGGGACCAGGTGGAACGTGGCTCAGGCGCCGACGCGGAAACGCGCGAAACGCTTGAGGGTGACGCCGTTCTCCTCGAGGACCTTGGCGACGGTCTTCTTGTTGTCCTTCGCGAAGGCCTGCTCCAGGACGGAGAACTCCTTCACGAAGCCGGTGACGCGACCCTCGACGATCTTCGGCAGGGCGGCCTCCGGCTTGCCCTCCTCGCGAGCGGTGGCCTCGGCGACGCGGCGCTCGTTCTCGATGTCCTCGGCCGGGATGTCCTCGCGGGACAGGTACTTCGGGGCGAAGGCGGCGATGTGCTGCGCGACGTCCTTGGCGACCTCGGCGTTCTCCTTGTCCAGCTCGACCAGGACGCCGACGGCCGGCGGCAGATCGGGGCTGGTCTTGTGCAGGTAGACCGCGACGAAGCCGTCACCGTCGAACTGGGCGAAGCGGCGGAAGACGATCTTCTCGCCCAGGGTCGCGTTGGCCTCGTCCACGAACTGCTGGACGGTCTTGCCAGCCTCGATCTCGGAGGCCAGGGCGGCGTCCAGGTCGGCCGGGGCGGTCTTGGCGACGTGGGCGGCGATGGCGTCGGCGACCTTGACGAAGTTGTCACCCTTGGCGACGAAGTCGGTCTCGCAGTTCAGCTCGACCAGGACGCCGGACTTCTTGTCCTCGGCGATCAGCGCGGCGACGGCGCCGTTGGAGGCGTCGCGGCCCTCGCGCTTGGCGACGCCCTTCTGGCCCTTGATGCGCAGGAGCTCGACGGCCTTCTCGACGTTGCCCTCGGCCTCGTCCAGGGCCTTCTTGCAGTCCATCATGCCGGCGCCGGTGAGCTCACGGAGCTTCTTGACGTCCGCGGCGGTGAAGTTCGCCATGGTGTGAATCTCTTCTCGCGTCTCGCGTGTCTGCGTGGAGTGGCGCCGGGACCGATGGTCCGGTCCCGGCGCGGGAGAGAGGGGCACCCGCCGGCTTCGTACCGGCGGGTGCCCCTCACCCTTGGTACGTCAGGCCTGCTCGGCCGGCGCCTCGGCCGCGGGGGCCTCCTCGGCGGGCGCCTCGGCGGCGGGGGCCTCGGCGGCGGCGGGGGCCTCCTCGGCCTTCTTCTCGCCCTCGATGAGGTCCTTCTCCCAGGCGGCCAGCGGCTGGTCGGCACCCGGCTCGGCCTTGGCGTCGCCCTTGGCGACACCGGCGCGGGACTTGAGGCCCTCGGCCACGGCGTCGGCGATCACGCGGGTCAGCAGGGTGACGGAGCGGATCGCGTCGTCGTTGCCCGGGATCTTGTAGTCGACCTCGTCCGGGTCACAGTTGGTGTCGAGGATGGCGACGACCGGGATGTTGAGCTTCCGGGCCTCGCCGACCGCGATGTGCTCCTTCTTGGTGTCCACGATCCAGACGGCGCTGGGAACGCGCTGCATGTCGCGGATACCGCCGAGGGTCTTCTCCAGCTTGTCGTGCTCGCGCTGGAGGACCAGGAGCTCCTTCTTGGTCAGGCCGGAACCGGCCACGTCCGAGAAGTCCAGCTCGCCGAGCTCCTTCAGGCGCTGGAGGCGCTTGTAGACGGTCGAGAAGTTGGTCAGCATGCCGCCGAGCCAGCGCTGGTTCACGTAGGGCATGCCCACGCGGGTGGCCTGCTCGGCGATGGCCTCCTGGGCCTGCTTCTTCGTGCCGACGAAGAGGACGCTGCCGCCGTGGGCAACGGTCTCCTTGATGAACTCGAAGGCGCGGTCGATGTAGTTCAGCGACTGCAGGAGGTCGATGATGTAGATGCCGTTGCGCTCGGTGATGATGAAGCGCTTCATCTTCGGGTTCCAGCGGCGGGTCTGGTGACCGAAGTGGACGCCGCTCTCCAGCAGCTCCCGCATCGTGACGACGGCCATTGCCGTGCTCCTTGGTGTTACGGCCCGGCGGCGGCACTGCCTCGCAGCGATCGCCCACAGCCGGGTCAGGCTCGGTTTGTCCGTGGCGGCCAGGTGACAGCCACGCCTGACGCCCCGAACGTGCCGAGCCGCTTGAACCCTCCCGGCCCGGGGGCCGGTCGAGCTCGGCGGACCGAGCGGCACTCGCACCTGGCGGGGCTGCGGACGAACCGCGTCCGACCGCCGGTGGCGGGGCGTGCGAAGTCGACCCGGCGGACCGGGTCGCGTGTGAAGTGTACGGGAAGCGCCGAGGCGCGAGCGACTCCACGAATGGCCGGGGGCCCGCCGAAGACCTGGGGGGAGCCCGGAGAACGGCCGGGGTGGGCGGGTTTCGGCGGGGGTGCGGCGGGGGTGCGGTGGGGGGTGCGGTGGAGTCCCGTGGGCGTCCGGCGAGGTCCCGGTAGGGGCGCGGCGAGGTCGGTGCGGGGCAGGGCCGGGGCCCACGGGCCGCTGCGGGAGCGGAGCCGGGGGTGGGCGTGCGGCAGGGGCGCGGGGGTGGGGTGCGAGCGGGGGGTGCGAGCGGGGGGCGGAGGTGCGAGCGGGGGCGGGCGCGATGGCGGGTGCGGGCTCGGGGGGCGGGTGCGGGCTCGGGGGCGGGTGCGGCCGGCACGCGGTCCGTCGGCGGCGGGCCGCTTCTACACCGGATGGTGGCGTTCGTACACCCGTCAGGGGGATGGCGGTCGGGCGCGAGGACGGTTTGTCCACAGGAATCCGAATGCGGGTGGTGCCGGGGAGACCGAGCGGCGAGCCTGCGGGCATGACTGGTCGCGGGTGGTTCGGCGGGGTGTCCGTGGTGGTGAAGGTGATGACGGTGGTGCTCGTGCTCGTGCTCGTGCTCGGGCCGTCGGGGGCTTTTGGCGCCGTCGGCGTCTCGGGGACTTCGGGCGCCGTCGGGGATTCGGGCGCCGTCGGGGCTTCGGGACGCACGGGTGCGGCCGACCTCCCGGGCTCGGCCGGCGGGGCCGGGTGGGGTGGAGCGCGCGCCTGGCCGGTGGGCGGGCCGGGTGGGGTGCTGGGCCGCTTCGAGCCGCCGGCGAAGGTCTGGGCCGCCGGGCACCGGGGCGTGGACCTCGCCGCCGAGCCGGGGGTGGAGGTCCGGACGGCGGCTCCCGGAGTGGTCGCCTTCTCCGGGCTGGTGGCAGGACGGCCGGTGGTGACCGTCGCCCATCCCGGTTCGGGCTCTCCCCCGCTGCGGACCACCTACCTGCCCGTCACCGGCACCGTCCCGGTCGGCACCCCGGTGGCCGCCGGACAGCCGATCGGGCTGCTCGCCCCGGACGGGCGCCACTGCGCCGGGCGGGACTGCCTGCACTGGGGGCTGCTGCGCGGAAGCCGCTACCTGGACCCGCTGGCCCTGTTCGGCGCGGGAACGGCGCGACTGCTGCCGTTGAGAGGCACGGACGGGTAGGACCGGAGCCGAGGTCAGGACCGGGGCCGAGGTCGACTCGGGACCGGGCCAGGTTCAGGTTCCGGGGTGGACGAGTCCGTGCAGCACCATCGCGACGGCGGCGTCGGCGATCTCCTCTGGGCTCTCGGTCGCACAGCCGGTGCGACCTCCGGCCGTGGCCTGCTCGGCCCTGCGGGTCGCCGCCTCCACGACGCCCTGGACCAGGGCCGCGGCAAGCCGGGGCTGCGCGTGGCCGAGGTCCTCCAGTGTCCGGCCGACCAGACCGGCCAGCCTGCCGTGCGCGGCCCTGATCCGCTCGCGCGCGGCCTCGTCGAGCTCCAGTGCCGAGATCGCCACCACCGCCCGGTGCCGGGGGTCGGCGGCCAACGCCAGCTGGCCCCGGACGTAGGCCTCGATCCGCTCGACGGCGGTGTCGCAGCTCTCCATCCCGGCCTCGATCTCGGCTGCCCAGAGCGGGAGGTCCACCTCGCAGAGCGCCTCGACCACGGCGGCACGGGAGCGGAAGTACTCGTAGACCGAGGAGCGCGCCAGCCCGGTGCGCGTCGCGAGTGCGGGGAAGGTCAGGGCCTCCATGCCACCCTCGGTGAGCAGGATGCGGGCAGCATCGAGAAGCGCTGCGCGCTGGAGCTGGCGATGCTCGGCCACCGTGGCCGCTCGGATCTTCGGCACGCTCCCACTCTACGGAGCCATACCTCCGGCCGGTACGGCGCCGCGCATCGGGAAGATGCCCGGGCCCCACGAGCGGCTTCCGGCGGCCAGGTGTCGACGCCCGGGGGCCGACGCCCTATCGGATGTCCGACAGCTTGGCGCGCAGCTGGAGGACGGACTTGGTGTGGATCTGGCTCACCCGGCTCTCCGTCACCCCCAGCACCTGTCCGATCTCGGCGAGGGTGAGGCCCTCGTAGTAGTAGAGCGTCACCACCGTCTTCTCCCGCTCGGGGAGGGTGTTGACCGCCTGGGCCAGCAGCCTGCGCAGTTCGCGGTCCTCGGCCACCTCGACCGGGTTGTCCGCGCCGTGGTCCTCCAGGGTGTCCATCAGGCTCAGCCGGTCGCCGCCCTCCCCCACCGGGTGCAGCAGTTCGTCCAGCGCCACCACGTTGGCCAGCGACAGCTGGCTGAAGATGGCGTGCAGGTCCTCGATCGCGATGCCCATCTCGGCCGCGACCTCCGGCTCGTGCGGCGTCCGGCGCAGCCGGGCCTCCAGCGTCGCGTACGTCCGCTCGACCGCCTTCGCCTTCTGCCGTACCGAGCGCGGAATCCAGTCCAGGGCACGCAGCTCGTCGATGATCGCGCCGCGGATGCGGCTGATCGCATAGGTCTCGAACTTGATGGCGCGGCCGATGTCGAACTTCTCGATCGCGTCGATCAGCCCGAAGACCCCCGAGGAGACGAAGTCCGCCTGTTCCACGTTGGAGGGCAGACCGACCCCGACCCGCCCCGCCACGTACTTGACGAGCGGTGAGTAGTGCAGGATCAGCTGCTCGCGCAGCCGCTGGTCCCCGCTCTCCTTGTAGGAGCGCCAGAGTTCCTCGAGCGCGGTGCGGCCCTGGGTCGCGGCCCCCCGGGCGTCCTGCCCCTGGCCTCCGTCCGCCGTCCTCTCCCGGCGGGGCGGCGACACCGGCGAGGCGAGGGCCGGGGAGGCGGCGCTGCTGCCCGACGCACTCCCGGGCGACCGGGGCGCACCGGCCACTCCCGCGCCGGGGGGCACCCCGGCGGGTGCACCGGCGGGCGCGCCGGCGGAGCCTGCCGCGTCCGCGCCCTGGAGCGGCTCGGCACCCCGGGCCGCGTCCGTAGGCTGGGGCGCCACCGCCGGCCGCCCGCCCTGGCGCGACAGGCCGCCCATCGCCCCCGCCGACCTGGCCGGGAAGTCGGGCACGGGGCGCCTCTCGGTCCGCGGCCCTCCCGAGGACCGAGCGCCACCGGTCACTCTGTGTCCGGGAATGTGTGTGGGCATGCGTTGGTCTGCGCCGTTCTGCCGAGTCATGTGCTGATAGGGAAGGCATGTGGAGCGTAGCGTGACCAACTCACTGCAAAGCGCTACCGCCACTCGGTCGTCCCCCGATCCGGTGGCGCTCGCACATCGGATCCGGGCGACGAACAGGAGAACGGATCGGCAGGTCAGCAGGGCGGCTCCGACGTGCGTTCCCTCGACGCGAGCGCGTTCTCCGTTCCGGCGATCACCTCCTGCGCACCACGCGCCAGTGCGCGCCGTGCCGCTCCACGTAGCCGAGCGAGCCCAACTCGTAGAGCCGTTGAAGGACTTCGTCCGGCGGGAGACCGGACTGCCGGGCCAGTCGCTCGACCGGGGCGCCCTCCGGCGTCGCCGGTACGGCTTCCAGCACCCGGGCGACCGCCGGCTCCAGCAGGTCGCGCGGGAGCACCGGACCGCTGCGCTGCGGTGCCAGGTCGTCCCCGATCGCCCCGATCAGCTCGGTGATCTCGGCCGCGTCGGTGACCAGGACGGCGGCTCCGCTGCGGATCAGGGCGTGCACCCCGGCGGAGAAGGCCGAGGTCACCGGGCCCGCGACGCCCATGGTGTGACGGTTGAGGTCCCGCGCCCGTCTGGCCGTGCTCAGGGCGCCGCTTCGCACCGCCGCCTCGACCACCACCGTTCCCCGGGTGAGCGCCGCGATGACCCTGTTGCGCAGGACGAAGCGGAAGCGGTTCGGGTGCTCCCCGGGCGGGAGTTCACTGACCAGCAGACCCTGGACGCCGATCCGCCGGATCAGTTCGGCGTTGCCCTTGGGGTAGGCCACGTCGACGCCGCAGGCGAGCACGGCGGCGGTCATTCCGCCGACCGCGAGTGCCCCGCGGTGTGCGGCCGCGTCGATCCCGTAGGCCGCTCCGGAGACCACCATCCAGCCGCGCTCGGCCAGTTGGGCCGACAGCTCCCCCGCGACGTGGGCGCCGTAGGCGGTGCAGGCGCGGGAGCCCACCAGCGCGACCGAGCGGAGCGCGAGCAGCCGCAGCGAGCCGGTACCCGCCACCCAGAGCCCGACTGGACGTCCGTCACCCAGGTCGTCGAGTTGGCTGGGCCACTCGGTGTCCCCCGGAATGATGAACCGTCCACCGACGTCCCGTACCCGTTTCAGGTCCATCTCCGGGTCCAGGCCCGGGAGCCGCGCCTGGTACCCGGCCAGTCGGGTGGCGTCCAGTCCGGGATGGTCGGGCACCGTCCCGTCCCGGATCGCCTTGACCACGTCGACGGCGGAGAGTTGGCCGAGCCACCGGCCGACCACCGCGTCCCCCGGTTCGCTGAGCCGGCCGATCAGCACCCGGGCGAGGCGCTCGGGCTCGGGCCCGTCGTTGGTCGCGGCACCGGCCCCGGCCTCGGCCGCGCCGGGAATTCGAGGTTGCCTCAGCAGCTGGTTCATGCCTCACCCTTCTGGTTCCGCGAACGGTCGTCGGGCGCCCCGGGCGTCCTGGGCGTCGCGGGTGTCCTGGGCGTCGCGGACCAGCCGTCCTCCGGACTGTCGCGCTGCGCCGGGATTCCGCCGAGCCGGCCGAGGACCCGCTCGGCCAGCGGGAGTCCGTGCTCCACCCCGGTGCGCAGGACCAGCGCGGTGCGCACGTCCCGCTGGTCCGGCCGGTCGCGTCCGGCGAGGTCGGCGACCGTCCAGGCGACCCGGAGCACCCGGTCCAGGCCCCGGGCGGTCAGCAGCCCCCGCTCCAACTGCCGCGCGGCGTCGTTGAGCGCGCCGGGCCCGAGCTGCCAGCGGGTGCGCAGTTCGTGGCCCGGCACCTCCGCGTTGGTCCGCCACGGGGTGTCCGCCAACCGGGCCGCCGCCCGCTCACGCGCGGCCAGCACTCTGGCCGCGACGGTCTCGGTGGTCTCCGCCGTGGTGTCCCGTTCCATGAGCTCGACCCTGGTCACCGGGGCCACCTGGACCTGGAGGTCGACCCGGTCCAGCAGCGGCCCGGAGAGCCGCCCCTGATAGCGGCTGACCATGGCCGGGGTGCACTCGCAGCCCTCGCCCCGCCGCGAGTACCGGCCGCACGGACAGGGGTTGGCCGCCAGGCAGAGCAGGAAGCGGGCCGGGAGCCGCAACGAGCCGGCCGAGCGGGCGATCACCACCTCGCCCGCTTCCAGCGGCTGGCGCAGCGCGTCGAGCACCCGGACCGGGAACTCCGGCGCCTCGTCCAGGAAGAGCACGCCCCGGTGGGCCAGCGAGACCGCCCCCGGTCTCGGCAGACCGCTGCCGCCGCCGACGATGGCCGGCATCGTCGTGGAGTGGTGCGGAGCGCAGTAGGGCGCGGTGTCGATCAGTGGACGCCCGGCCGGGAGCAGCCCGGCCACCGAGTGGACGGCGGTGACCTCCAGTGCCTCCTTCTGGGTCAGCGGCGGAAGCAGCGAGGGCAGCCGCTCCGCCAGCATCGTCTTGCCCGCCCCCGGTGGGCCCTTCAAGTAGAGGTGGTGGCCTCCGGCGGCGGCGATCTCCAGGGCCCGCCGGGCCTCGTACTGGCCGGCCACATCGGCCATGTCGAGCCGGGCCGCCCGGTCGTCGGGCAGGCCCCGCACCCCCGCGCTGGGCAGCATCAGACCGGCCATCAGCGGATCCGGCCGGCCGCCGATCGGGTCGGGCGGCTCCTCCGGTGCCTCCGCGCCGGTCAGGGTGGCGACGAGCTGGCGCAGGCTGCGGACGCCGATCACCGTCACCCCGGGAACGAGCGAGGCCTCGGGCGCGGTCTGCTCGGCGACCACGACCCGCTCGTACCCGGCGTCGGCGGCGGCCAGCACCGACGGCAGCACCCCCCTGACCGGCCGCACCCGGCCGTCCAGCCCCAGCTCGCCGATGATCAGCAGGTCGGCGATGGCGGCGGGGTCGAGCCGTTCCGCGGCGGCCAGCACGGCGCAGGCGACCGCGAGGTCGAAGCCGCTGCCGCTCTTGGGCACCGAGGCGGGGCTGAGGCCGACCGTCAGCTTGCGCTGCGGCCAGGCCTCGCCGCTGTTCACGACCGCGGCACGGACCCGGTCGCGGGCCTCGGTGAGCGCCTTGTCGGGCAGGCCGACCAGGGTGAACGCCGCCACCCCGGGCTCCAGATCGGCCTGGACCTCGACGATCACTCCGTCGACGCCGACCAGCGCGACGGAACAGGTACGGGCGAAGGCCATCTCAGACCACCCCCCGCAGGTGGTCGACCAGGGCCGCACCCCGCGCCCGGTTGACCACCGCGACCAGGTCGATCCGCACCCCGCCCGGTGGGGCGGGCGGCCATTGCGGATCGGTGGGCCCCGGGTCGTAGCCGGGCCCGGCCAACTCCGCGAAGTGACCGGGCCAGCGCTCGGCCATCCAGCGCTCGGCCAGGCGCTGCAGTCGGGCCGCCTTGGCCCGGTCGATGGCCTCGGTGGGCTGCTGGAACCCCCGCTCGGAGCGGGTCTTCACCTCGCAGACCGCCACGGTGTCGCCGTCGAGGGCGACGATGTCCAGCTCGCCCTCGACGCAACGCCAGTTGCGGTCCAGGATGCGGAGCCCGGCCTCGGTGAGGCGGCGGGCGGCGACCCGCTCCCCGTAGCGGCCGAGCCCGTTCTTGGTGCTGCGCTCCGGGATCGCCCGCGGGGCCTTCCCGGCTGCGGCCGTGTCCGGTACGGCCTGGTCCTGCACGACGGTCTGCTGCATGGTGACCACCTCCGCCGAGGAGGCTGCACCATGGCGCGCGCCGGGGCCCGGGAATTCCCTGTCCCTGTGGATAACCCGGGCCTGTGGACAACTTTTGTCACCCGCAGGAGTGAGAAGCCCCGTTCCTCCCGAAATCGGCTGGACAACGCGGGACGGAGTCGTTCAACGTCAGTTCCCGAAGCCGGACTCGTCCGAGGGCAGCTCCAGGTCGCTCTTCGCGAGTTCCTCGATGTTCACGTCCTTGAAGGTCAGCACCCGGACCTTGCGGACGAACCGGGCCGGCCGGTACATGTCCCAGACCCACGCATCCGCCATCGACACCTCGAAGAACACCTCGCCCTGGACCGAGTGCACCTGCAGCTCGTAGTCGTTGGTGAGGTAGAACCGTCGCTCGGTCTCGATCACGTACTTGAACAGGCCGACGACGTCCCGGTACTCCCGGTAGAGCTTGAGCTCCATCTCGGTCTCGTACTTCTCGAGATCTTCGGCACTCATCCAGGCGTCCCCTCAAATTGTCACGTCCACCCATTGTGGACCACCGCACCCACGGTCAGAGCCGTACCGGATCCACCGGCGGGCCCTCGGCCAGCAGCCGCTCCAGGAAGTCCGCCAGACCGGGCGGATAGACCGTCTCGGCGGTCCCCCTCAGTTCCTCGACCGTCCACCAGCGCGCCGCGAGCAACTGGGCGTGCTCGTCGGCGCCCATGCCCGAGTGGTCCAGCCCCGTCTCCGTGGTCCGGGCCAGGTGGAACCACTGCTCCTGCTCGTAGCGCTGTCCCTGAAAGGAGAACGACACCGTGCCGTACGCCACCAAGGGCCCCAGGTCCACACCCCGCAAGCCGGTCTCCTCGGCGAGCTCCCGCTCGGCGGCCCCGCGCACGTCCTCCCCCGGCTCCAAGCCGCCTCCGGGCGTGAACCACCACGTCTCGCCCGGGGTGGCCGGATCGGCCCCCAGGAAGAGGAGGATGCGGTCCAGCCCGTCCAGCAGCAGGATCCGCGCCGCCCTGCGGCGCCGTGCTGTCATGGCAGCGCTCCACGCTCCTTCCGTCCGCATCGGTGGCGCTACCGATCCTGCCACCCGACGCGGCCGTCCGGGGCGATGTTCGGCAGAGCGGCCCGCCGGGCGACGGTCCCGCTCAGGCGCCGCGCCCCCGGAGCCGGCGGGCCAGACCCGCCACCCCGCCCACCACCGAGGTCACGAGGATCAGCGCCGCGCCCGCAACGGCGGCGGCGGCGAGGGGCCCCAGCGGCCCCGGCTTCGAGGCCTTCGGGCCCGCGAAGCCGTCGAAGTCCGTGACCCGGTCGAGCAGGCCCATGCGGCCGAAGGGCAGCACCGTGGCCTCGACCCTGGCCTCGACGGCCTCGGCCGGGACGGTCCCGTCGTCGACCTCCAGGTGGGTGCGGGAGTCGAGCGAGCCCATCCGGTTGTCGCCGAGCAGGAACAGCCGGCCCTGCGGCACCGTCACGCTGAACGAAGCGCCCTGGCGGCCCTGTGTCGCGAGGTAGGGCTCGTCCACCGGCTGCCCGTTGACCGTCAGCCGGTAATCGGCCCCGGTGGTGGCGACGGTGTCCCCGCCGACCGCGACCACCCGCTTGACCATGAGCTCACCGCCCCAGGCCTGGTCCCGGAAGACCACCACGTCGCCCCGCCCGATGTCGCCGCCGCCGACCTTGCGGGCGAGCACGGTGTCCCCGGCGCGCAGGGTCGGGTGCATCGAGGCGGTGGGGATCTTGTACGGCCGGTAGTCGATCGCGATCAGGGCGAAGCCGCCGACCATCAGCACCAGCCCCAGCGCCAGGGCGACGCCCTGGAGCACCGCGGCGGCCCCGCGGCGCCCACGGGCGGGTACCGGAGGGCGGTCGACCGTCTGCTCCACGACACTGCTCATCGACACCGTCCACCTCTGGCCGACCGGAGAACACCACTGGCACGCCGGAGGCACGGGCGGAAAAGCCGACGGGCCGTGGCACGTCCGAGCAGATTACTCGTCGGTACCACGGCCCGCGCAAGAGCCGGGGCCAAGCCGGAACACGATCCGGTGGAGCTCAGGACTCCTTGCGGTGCTCCGCCCGGCCCCGCACCCGACGGACCAGCGGGAGCAGGGCGACGGCCCCCACCGCACCGGCCACGGGGGGCGCCATCGGCGCGGCCGCCGCCAGGCCCTTCTGGTCGAAGGTGTCCGGCACCGGCAGCGTGGACCAGTGGCTGATCGGCCAGGCCACCACGAACGCGCGCCCGATCACGTTGTCCACCGGGACGGTGCCGCCACCCGGCTGGTCCATGTGGAAACGGGAGTCCAGCGAGTTGGCGCGGTGGTCACCCATCACCCAGATCCGGTCCTTGGGCACCTTGACCGGGCCGAAGGGGTGGTCACCGCAGGGGGTGTTGCCCTGGTAGACGTACGGCTCGTTGAGGGCGACGCCGTTGACCTTGACCGGCCCCTCGCCCTCGCACTCGACGGTGTCCCCGCCGACCGCGATGACCCGCTTGATCAGGTCCTTCTCGTTGGCGGAGGGCATCAGACCGACGAAGCTGAGCACGTCCTGCACACCCCGGAGGAAGGCGTTGCTGCTCTGCTGGGCCGGCTCGTCGCTCAGCCAGCCGCCCGGGTCGTGGAACACCACGACCTCACCGCGCTCGGGCTCGGCCCCGAACCACGGGGTCAGCTTGTCCACCAGGACGCGGTCGCCGACCTGCAGCGTGTTCTGCATCGATTCCGACGGAATGGAGAACGCCTGGACGAAGAACGTCTTGATCACCAGCGCGAGGATCAGCGCGATGCCGACCAGGATCGGCAGTTCCTTCCAGAACGAACGCGGCTTGCGCGGCTTGGAGGGAGCCTCCGACTCCGATCCGTCCGCGGGCTCGGCCCCCGCGTGCGAGGAGTCCGGGGAGTCCTCCGAGCCGGCACCCTGCCCGTCAGCGGTCTGCGCCGCCGCGTCCTCGACCGAGGCCGAGGAGGCCGCGGACTCGGCGGACCGGTCCGCCCGACGACCTGGGCCCTCGGGCTCTCCGGCGCCTGATCGGGCGCCGATCACCAAATCCCCCACAACGTCTCCTCCCTGCTGTGCGGACGCCCGCGCGCCCGCGCTCAGAGTGCCGCACAGCGGGCACCACGCTCACCACGACCATGAACGCCTCAGGGCTGCCCACCGCGGACTCCCCCGACACCAGCACGGCCTCGGCACACGGCCGGGACCACTCCCGGCCGCACCTGCACTTCTCTATCACTCCCAGGCATCCGGCTCGCGGTCCCACACGCGAGGCCCGTCCGGTCGACGGCCGGCGCTGCTCACTCCGGAGGCCGCCCCGACCTGCGCGCGACGAACGGAAGGATGCCCAACACACCCATAACGAGCGGGGGTTCCACAGGAACCGGCCCAACGCCCACCGACTCCGCGGCAGTTCCGCCGGCCTGCGGCATCCGGGCGAGAGAGGAGAGTGAACCTGGCGCATCGAGTTGATGGAAGCGGTCCAGCGGCCAGGCGATCACGAACGCGCGGCCGACCACGTCGCTCAACGGGACCGTTCCCTGGCCCGGATTGCCCATGTGGAAACGGGAGTCGGCAGAGACGTCCCGATGGTCGCCCATGACCCACAGCCGTCCCTGTGGCACCTGCACCTTGAAGGTCTGCCGGGACGGCGGGTTGCCGGGCGCGAGGTAGGACTCCTCCACCGGACGACCGTTGACGCTGAGGCGCCCCTGTGCGTCGCAGCACTCGATGGTGTCCCCGCCGACGCCGATCACCCGCTTGATCAGGTCCTGCTCGTTGTCGGAGGGCAGCAGTCCGACGAAGGTCAGCACCTGTTTGGCCCCGCCCAGCACCGGGCCGTCGCCGGACGGCTTCCGGTCGCGCTCCAGCCAGCCGCCCGGGTCCTTGAACACCACGATGTCGCCGCGCTGCGGCTCACTGCCGAACCAGGGGGTCAGCTTGTCGACCAGTACCCGGTCCCCGATCCGGATGGTCTGCTCCATCGAGCCCGAGGGGATCACGAACACCTGGATCAGGAAGGTCTTCATCACCAGCGCCACCAGCAGGGCCACCAGGACGATCAGCGGCACCTCGCGCACCAGCGAGCGCTTGCGCCGACCGGCCGCCTTGCGGGCACTGCGACGGCGCTCGGCCCGGCCGCGCGGCGGCGGGGCACTGGTCGGCGGGGCACCGGTCGGCCCCGAGCCGGCGCCGCCGGCCTGCCCCGGTCCCGCGGTCGCCGCTCCCCCGACGGCCGGACGGTCGGCGAGCCGTCCCCTACCCCTGGTCCCCATGACCACCCGTCCCCGCAGTCGGGGCGAGGGCCGCGGGCCGGTCCAGGCCGGTCCAGCGCGAGAACGGGTAGACCACCCAGTCCGCCCTGCCGATCACCTTCGCCTCGGGCACGAAGCCGCCGCCGGGCTCGCCGAGGTGGTCGCGGGAGTCCCGGGAGGCGCTGCGGTGGTCACCCATCACCCACAGCTTGCCGGCGGGCACGACGATGTCGAAGGCCACGCTCGACGGGTCGTCGCCCGGGGACAGGTAGGAGGTCTCGTCGATCGGCACGCCGTTGACGGTGATCGGCGCGCCCGGGCCGGTGCTGGTCACCCGGTCCCCGCCGACGCCGATCACGCGCTTGACGTAGACGGTGTTCCCGGCCGGGGTCAGACCGAGGTCCTGGGCGAACGATCGCAGGCCGTCCCAGAAGCCGGGCGGCTTCGCCGACTCCCGGAGGAAGGAGCCCGTCCCGTCGAAGACCACGACGTCGCCTCGCCGGGGGTGGCCGCCGAAGGCGTAGGCGAGCTGGTTCGCGACCAGCCGGTCGCCCGGGCGCAGGGTCTCCTCCATCGACCCGGAGGGCACCGAGAACGGACGCGCGACGAAGGCGTTCACCAGCAGCAGGGCTGTCAGGCAGATCCCGGCCACCAACAGCAGGTCGCGCGAACGCGAGTGCCCCGGCTCATCGTCCTGCTCCGGGCCGTCGTCTCCGCAGCCGCCCGTCCGCTCCCCGACGCGTTCAGGGCCCTCGGCCTGCTCCGGTACCTCAGTGCGCTCCGGTACCTCGGCATGCTCCGGCCCCTCGGCATGCTCCGGCCCGCCGGTGGCCGCCGGCCTGTCGGTGGCCACCGGGCCCACAACAGCCTCCGGGCCGTCGACACCATCCGCCGCGGCGCCCCCGTCGTCGACCCCGGCGGAACCGCTCCCGGAAACGACCGCGGACCGCGACAGCGAGTCCGCACCGGTGGGTGCGGGACTGCCGTCGCGGTCCGCGGGTGGTTCGTGCGTGCTCATCGGGGGGTGAGCTTACCTTGCGGTCGTTCGCCCCCCTCGGAACGTTCCGATCCCCGGCGAGGCCGGGGGCCGGTGGATCAGCGGTCGCGCTTCTCCTTGATCTTCGCGGCCTTGCCGCGGAGGTCACGCAGGTAGTACAGCTTGGCGCGGCGAACCGCACCGCGGGTCACGACCTCGATCTTCTCGACGACCGGGGTGTGCACCGGGAAGGTGCGCTCCACGCCGACGTTGAAGCTGACCTTGCGGACGGTGAAGGTCTCACCGATACCGGCGCCGTGGCGGCGGATGACGACGCCCTGGAAGACCTGGACACGGGAGCGGTTGCCCTCGATGACCCGGACGTGAACCTTCAGGGTGTCACCGGCGCGGAAGGCCGGAATGTCGCTACGCAGCGAGGCCGCGTCGACAGCAGCGAGCTTGTTGCTCATGTTGCTCTCCATCGCAGGCGCCACGGGCCGCCCACGGAAAATCGTCACAATGGGGTTTGCTGCGGGCCGCATCGGCTGACGACGATCCCCCCGTGGCGAGGGCGCCGGTCCACGTGTCCCCTACGGAAGGGAACCAGCGACAGACAACAGCCGCCTATTCTTCCACATCACCGGCCACGGACCGAAATCGGCCGAGCCGCTCGTCCCAGGCCAGGCCGAGGATGCTCAGCGCCTCCCGCTCCTTCTTGTCGAAGGCTCCGTACTGCCAGCGCTCGACCAGGTCGGGCCGGTTCGCCAGGGTCCGGGCGAAGGCCTGCTCGCGGCGCCAGCGGGCGATCCTGCCGTGGTTGCCGCTGAGCAGCACGTCCGGCACCGTCCAGCCGCGCCACTCGGCGGGCTTGGTGTAGACCGGGCCCTCCAGCAGGTCGGCCATCGCGCCCGGCGCGAAGGAGTCGTCGCGGTGGGACTCGGCGTTGCCGAGCACCCCCGGCAGCAGCCGGGCGATCGCCTCGACCATCACCAGCACGGCGACCTCGCCGCCGGCCAGCACGTAGTCGCCGATCGAGGCCTCGACCACCGGCATCCGGGTGGCCGCTTCCTCGATCACCCGGCGGTCGATGCCCTCGTACCGGGCGGGGGTGAAGGCCAGCCACGGGCGCCCGGCCAGTTCCTGGGCGAGCTCCTGGGTGAACGGTCGCCCGCTCGGCGTCGGGACGATCAGGGTGGGCACCTGCCCCTCGGGGCCGCCGGCGATCACCGCGTCCAGCGCCTCGCCCCACGGCTCGGGCTTCATCACCATGCCGGGGCCGCCGCCGTACGGACTGTCGTCGACCGTGCGGTGCACGTCGTGGGTCCACTCGCGCAGGTCGTGGACGTGCACGTCCAGCTGGCCGCGGGCGCGGGCCTTGCCGACCAGCGAGACGTCCAGCGGCTCCAGGTACTCGGGGAAGATCGTGACGACGTCGATCCGCATGCCGCTCCGCGCGCCGCCGGACCCCGCGTCGTCCGCCCCGGCGCCGCTCGTGATCGCACCGCTCGTGGCCGCACCGCTCGTGACCGCACTGCTCGACACAGCGCCGTCGGCCGCCGGAACGTCCGCCCCGGTGTTCTCCTCCGCGGTCACTGCGACTCCTCCGAGCCCTCGGCGCCGTCGGCACCCTCAGCGGTCTCGGCGCCGTCGGCACCCTCAGCGGTCTCGGCGCCCTCGGCCGAGGAGGTCCCCGCGACGTCGGCCTGCTCCGGGTCGATCAGCCCGGGCGGCGGGGTGATCACGGCGCGCTGGTTCTCCAGATCGATGGTCGGCACGATCTGGCTGACGAAGGGCACCAGCACCTCCGTCCCGTCGGCCTTCTCGACCGTGAGCAGGTCCTGGTAGGGCAGGTGGAGGACCTCGGTCAGCTCGCCGACCAGGGTGCCGTCCAGCAGCACCACGTCCAGGCCGATCAGCTGGTGGTCGTAGTACTCCTCCGGGTCCTCGGGGCTCTCCTCCGGGTCGACCTCGGAGATGAGCACGGTGCCGCGGAGGGCCTCGGCCGCGTTGCGGTCCTTGACGCCGGCGAAGCGCAGCAGCAGCCGGCCGCTGTGCACCCGGCCCGACTCGACGGTCAGCGGCCCGACCGACGCGGGGTCGGTGAGCACGACGGCACCGGGGCCGAGCCGGAGTTCCGGCTCGTCGGTGCGGACCTCGACACTGACGTCCCCCCTGATGCCGTGGGCACGGCCGATCCTGCCGACGACGAGCTGCACGGTGATCGTTCTCCTGGAGTTCCTGAGCCGAAACGAAAGCGACGGCGACGGGCTGCGAAGCGATGATGCGAGGGAAATGCGGAGGGAAATGCGAAAAGGCCGACCGGGACGACATGCGTCCCGGTCGGCCTCACAAGCCCTGACGGCTGAACGAGCAGCAGCGTCAGCGAATGTTGTCCACGTCGACCAGGTCGACCCGGACGTTGCGACCGCCTAGGGCGCCGACCACGGTGCGCAGAGCGCGCGCCGTACGGCCGCCCCGGCCGATCACCTTGCCGAGGTCATCGGGGTGCACTCGCACCTCGATGGTGTTACCCCGACGCAGGTTGCGCGAGCGCACCTGCACCTCGTCGGGGTGCTCGACGATGCCCTTCACCAGGTGGTCGAGGGCGTCCTCGATCACGATCAGGCCTCGGCGGCGACGTCGGCCTCGGCCTCGGCCTTGTCCGACTTCTTGGCCTTCGGGGTGATGGCGACACCGGTGGTGGCGTCCTCGAAGCCGGCGACGGCCTTCGCGAACAGGTGCGAGAAGTCCTCGACCTTCGGCTCGGCGACCAGCAGCGGCGCCGGAGCCGGCAGGCCCTTGAACTTCTGCCAGTCGCCGGTCAGCTTCAGGATGGCGAGCACCGGCTCGGTCGGCTGGGCGCCGACGGACAGCCAGTACTGGGCGCGGTCGCTGTCGACCTCGATCTTCGAGGGGTTGTAGGTCGGCTGGTAGATGCCGATCTCCTCGATCGCGCGACCGTCACGCTTGGTGCGGGCGTCGGCGACGACGATGCGGTAGTGCGGGGAGCGAATCTTGCCGAGACGCTTCAGCTTGATCTTGACTGCCACGGGAGTGGATTCTCCTGGTGTTGACGTGGGTGAGCGGGCTCGCCATCGCGTGGGGTTGCGCGGCGGACCGTTCAAGGGACACGCCAGCCGTAGGAGAGAGGGGTCCTGCTCGGCTGCCGAGTACTCAGCTGTCCATTCTGCCACATCGGCGAGAACCGGCTGCACGCGGGACCGGGAGCCCGGTCAGGGCTCGACCGGGAGCCCCCGCTCCCGGTCCAACCCGAAGACGTCACCGCTGTCCTGCCGTACCGCTCATTCGGTACCGCTCACTCTGCCGCCTGATGCCGCTCATTCCGGCCGGGCCGCTGCCCGCACAGCAGCCCGCCGGGACGTCGAACGACTAAGCGATCTTGAACGGCTGCTGGCACGCGCCGCAGACGATGGACGCCTGCGCGAGCACCGACGGAACGACCCGGACGTTGCGCCCGCAGCCGCAGACCGCCTTGACCCGCACGCCGCCCCCGGAGGAGCCGTGCCGGGCCGCCGGGCCGCGGAAGGCGCGCGTCGCGCCGTCGCCGGCCACCGCCTCCTGGTGCGCCCCGAGGGCACGGTCCAGGCGCTCGATGGTCTCGGCGTACCGCTCCTGCGTCTCCTTGAGCATGGTCACCTGGGAGAAGCCGCTGCTCGCGTGCGGCTCGACCGGGTGCGCCAGGCCCAGCTCGGAAGCGAGCATCAGGAAGCGCCGGTTGTGGTAGCGGCCGGCCCGCGAGGTGTCCCGGATGTCCCGGGCCGCGGCCAGACCGTGGGCGGCCTCGTGCAGGAGCCGCTCGAAACCGAGCCGTGTCCCGCAGGCCGAGGAGGACTCGCCGATCAGCGCCTCGGGCGAGGCGAGGTCGGGGAGGTCCTGGTGGTAGGCCTGGATGTCACTCCAGGCGGCGGCCAGTTCGGCCGCGAGAACGAGGGGCTGTGTCGTGCTCACGCTAGACCAACGATGGAGTGCGAGCCGATGTTCCGCATGTTCTCGTTCTTGGGAAATTCACAGGGAACTCCCAGGAATGCAAGGCCGCGCGCGAATTGCGCGTTCCGGATCTGACGCAAGACCAACCCCCTGCCGGTTTCGGCCCGTCGCGAGGTCGGCGGGCCTGGTGAATTTCCGTCCGGGGAGCGGGCTGTCGCCACCCAGGACGTACGGCCCGTGGGCCTGCCGGATTGACAGGGCCACGGGCCGTACACCGTACCGCTATTCCGTTAATACCGGGAGTTGACCGGCCAGTAGGGATGTCCACCGCGGGGACGCACCGGAGGAGTTACCGGATTCTTACCCTTCCGCATTCCGGGCAAATGTCGCCGCTGTCGGTCATTACCCGCGGACGACGGACGCCCGGCGGACATCAACAGGACATCCACCGAACACCGAACGCCCGTCGGGGCGCACCCGTGACGGCCGCGCGCCCGGAACGGACGCACGCCCGGGCCGAGCGCGCCCCCGGAGCGGACCCGAACCCGGGACAAGCGGGCCCCGGACGGACGACGGCGCAGCCCGGACGGACGACGGCGCGCCCCGGACGGACGTCAGTACGCCCGGGCGACGATCGCGATGTTGCCCTCCTGGTCGTCCGCCGCCGGCACCGAGCCGTCGGCCGCGACGATGCAGCGCACCGTGACGCCCTGCTCGGCCAGCTTGGCCTCGCCCTCCGCGCCGAGCTCGGCCCAGGAGATCCGGCCCCAGCCGGTCGCGGCGGCCTCGATGGCCTCGTCGATGGTCTTGACGTCGACCGTGCGGGACTCGCGGCGCTCGCGGGACTGGCGCAGCAGCAGCGCCTGGTCCTCCTCCAGCACGCCCGGGACCAGCGCGACGAGGGAGTCGATGGAGACCGGCTCCTTGCCGCCCGGGATGCGGCGGGCCAGCATCGCGGTGCCGTTCTCCAGATCCCGCGGGCCGACCTCGATGCGCAGCGGAACGCCCTTGAGTTCCCAGTCGACGGCGCGGCGGCCGAACGGGGTGTCGGTGCGGTCGTCGACCACGACCCGGATGCCGGCGGCCTCCAGCTGGGCGCCGATCTCGCGGACCTTGGCGATGACCGCGTCGTCGCCCTTGATGGCGAGCACGACGGCCTGGACGGCGGCCAGGCGCGGGGGCACCCGCAGGCCGTTGTCGTCGCCGTGGGACATGATCAGGCCGCCGACCATGCGGGTCGAGACGCCCCAGGAGGTCTGCCAGACGTGCTCGCGCTCGGCGCCCTGCAGCTGGTAGGTGGTGTTGAACGCCTTGGCGAAGTTCTGGCCCAGCTCGTGGCTGGTGCCCATCTGCAGGGCCTTGCCGTCGCCCATCATGCCCTCGAGGGTGAGGGTGTTGATGGCGCCGGCGAAGCGCTCCTTGGCGGTCTTGCGGCCGAGCACGACGTCGATGCCGAGCACGTTGGTCATGAAGTCGCCGTAGACCTGGGTGTGGATCATCGACGCGTAGGCGCGGGCGTCCTCGTAGGTGGCGTGGGCGGTGTGGCCCTCCTGCCAGAGGAACTCGGTGGTGCGCAGGAAGACGCGCGGGCGCAGCTCCCAACGGACCACGTTGGCCCACTGGTTGATCAGCAGGGGCAGGTCCCGGTGGCTCTGCACCCACTTCGAGAAGTACTCGTTGATGATCGTCTCGGAGGTCGGCCGGACGACGACCGGCTCCTCCAGCTGCTTGCCGCCGCCGTGGGTGACCACCGCGAGTTCGGGGGCGAAGCCCTCGACGTGCTCGGCTTCCTTGGTCAGGTAGGACTGCGGGATGAACATCGGGAAGTAGGCGTTCTGCGCGCCGGCCTTCTTGATCCGCGCGTCCATCTCCTGCTGCATCCGCTCCCACAGGCCGTAGCCGTACGGTCGGATGACCATGGTGCCGCGCACCGGACCGTTGTCGGCCAGCTCGGCCTTGTTGATGAGGTCCTGGTACCAGCGCGGGAAGTCTTCCGCCTGAGGGGTGAGAACGGGTGCCTTAGCCATGGGGCGAATGGTACGGGGCCCGGGGCCCCGGTTTCGAATCGGTATCACCGGACGGGGGCGCACCACCGCGACACGCGCGCACCACCCTGCACCCCTCTGGACGCCGGGCCCGACCCGCTGTTCGCTGGTGTGGGGCGGGACTTTGGGGGAGCCGTAGCAGCACACCGAAGGACCGGATGGGAGGCCGCCGTGGCTTCAGCTCGGACGACCGGCACGACCGCACGACCGACGGGCGCACGCCCGCACCACCCGCGGACCGGGGTCGCCCGCCCCGCGCGGGCGCGCGACTGGGCGGAGATCCAGGAACGCATGCTGGTGCCGCTCTACGAGGCGGTCTACGACCGGCTGGAGGTCGGCCCGGCGAGCAGTGTGCTGGGCCTGGGCTGCCGGTCCGGGCTGGCCCTGCTGCTCGCCGCCGGGCGGGGCGCCCAGGTCGCCGGGCAGGAGCCGCGGGAGGAGCTGCGCGAGCTGGCCCACGACCGTCGGCTGCGGGTGTGCGCGGGGGCTCGGACAGCGTCCGCCGTCCCCCGCTCGGCCCATTCGCTGGTAACGGTTTTCGAGCAGCTGCCCGGCGCCGCCGGGTCCGGCCCGGTGGTCGCCGAGGCCGCCCGGCTCGCTCTCCCGGGCGGGCACGTGGTGCTGGCCGCCTGGGGCCCGCCGGAGCGCTGCGAGAGCGCCGCGGTGCTGGACGTGGCCCGGCGGATGGCGGGCCGGACCACCGCGCGGGACCCGTTCGAGCTGAGCGTGCCGGGCGCCCTGGAGGACCTGCTCGCCCCGGCCGGCCTGCGCCCGGCCGGCAGCGGCCGGGTGAGCTGCCCGTTCGCGTACGCCGACCTCGACAGCGCCGTTCGCGGCCTGCTCTCCACCGGTCTGTTCGATCCGGCCGAGGAGTTCTCCGGCGCCTCGCTGGTGGCCAAGGAACTGGAGGAGGCGCTCCAGCCTCACCTGCGCGCGGACGGCACGGTGCGGATGGAGAACCTGTTCCGCTACCTGGTCGCCGAGCGGCCGCGCTAGCAGGGGCGGGGAGACGAAAAAAACCGGGGGCGCTCGCCACTCTGGCGCGCGCCCCCGGCATCGGGCGTCACGCCCGGTCGATCGACTTCCCGTCGGAACCGTCGGAACCGCCGGAAGACCCCGCCGACCCCGTGGAAGGCCCTTCGGAAGACCCCGCCGACCCCGCCGAGCCCTCCGCGCCCGCCGAACCCGCCGAGGCCGCCTCCCGCGGCACCCCCGCCGCCCGGTACGCCGCCTCCTCGTCCAGCGTCTCCGCCTCCAGCAGCGCCGCCGCCAGCGCGTCCAGCCGGTGCCGCTGCTCGTTCAGGATCCGCACCGCGTCGCCGTAGCACTCGGAGACGATCCGCCGGGCCTCCTCGTCCACCGCGTCCAGGGTGGTCGGCGCGGCGGAGAGCCCGTACGCGCCCTGCGGGTCGGAGGGCACCGCGGTGAGCCGGCCGACCCGCTCGCTCATCCCCCAGCGCCCGGCCATCCCGCGGGCGATGTTGGTGACCTGCTCCAGGTCGCTCTCCGCGCCGGTGGTGATCACCCCGTAGACCACCTGCTCGGCCGCCATGCCGCCGAGCGCGCCGATGATCCGGCCGCGCAGGTAGGGCTCGGTGTACGAGTAGCGGTCGTTCTCCGGGGTGGAGAGGGTGACGCCGAGCGCCCGGCCGCGCGGCACGATGGTGATCTTGCGGACCGGGTCCGCGCCGGGCTGGAGCATGCCCAGCAGCGCGTGCCCGCTCTCGTGGTACGCCGTCCGCTCGCGCTCCTCCTGCGGCATCACCAGCGGCCGCACCGCACCGAGCTGGACCTTCTCCAGGGCGTCCGAGAGGTCCCGCTCGTTGACGGCGTCCTGCTCGCGCTTGACGGCCAGCAGCGCTGCCTCGTTGACCAGGTTGGCGAGTTCGGCGCCGGTCATCCCGGGCGTGACCTTGGCCAGTTGGTTGAGGTCGGTGCCGCCGGCCAGCGGGACGCTGCGGCTGTGGATGCGCAGGATCGCGGCACGGCCCTCCCGGTCGGGCGGGCTGACGGTGATCCGCCGGTCGAAGCGGCCGGGGCGCAGCAGCGCCGGGTCGAGCACGTCCGCCCGGTTGGTCGCGGCGATCACGATGACGCCCTCGGAGCCGGTGAAACCGTCCATCTCGGTGAGGATCTGGTTGAGGGTCTGCTCGCGCTCGTCGTGCCCGCCCATGCCGCCGCCGGCGCCGCGCTGGCGGCCGATGGTGTCGATCTCGTCGATGAAGATGATCGCGGGGGCGACCTTGCGGGCCTCGGCGAACAGCTCGCGGACCCGGCTGGCGCCGACGCCGACGATCATCTCGATGAACTCGGAGGCGGAGGCGGAGAAGAACGGCACGTTCGCCTCGCCGGCCACGGCCCGGGCGAGCAGGGTCTTGCCGGTTCCGGGCGGGCCGCTCAGCAGCACGCCGCGCGGCATCTTGGCGCCGAGCCGGCGGTACCGCTCGGGGTTCTTCAAGTAGTCGACGACCTCGGTGAGTTCGGCCTCGACCTCGTCGATGCCGGCCACGTCGGCGAAGGTGGTGCGCTTGCCCTCCTCGGCCATGACCGGCTTGGGCGGGGCCTTGCGGCCGAGCGGTCCGCCGCCGAGTCCGCCGGCCATCCGGCGGGCGAGCAGCACCCAGATGAAGATCAGTAGCAGCATCGGGGCGAGCGAGAGCAGCAGGTTGGTGAGGAAGCTGCGCTGCTGGACGGGCGAGGTGGCGGTCACCTCGACGCCCTGCTGCTGCAGGGTGGCCCAGAGGTTGTCGCCCGCGAAGGAGGGCCGCTGGGTGTCGAACTCGGTGTAGTCGCCCTTGCCGCCGTCCGGTTTGGGCTGGGCGGTCTTGAGGGTGCCCTCGATCGCGTCGCCCTTGGCGTAGATCTTGGTGATGTTGCCCTTGTTCAGCTGGTTGTTGAACTCGGTGTACGAGATCGTGGTGGCGCCGGCGGGGCCGAAGAAGGACAGCAGCAGGTCCGAGATCAGGAACACCACGAGGGCGGTGAGGGCGAGGCCCACCCAGCCGCCGGGCATCCGGCGCTTGGGCGGCGGGGGCGGGGCACCCTCCGAACGCCAGGGCTGTTCGGGGGTCTGACGTGGCGGCACGGGTTCGGTCACCCATCGGACAATACGGACAGCTGCTCGGACGAGCCAATCGCAACGCCGCGCCCGGACCGCCGTACGCCCGTGTCAACCCCTCCCACCAGCGGCTATGCCGTTGCGCCCGGCCACTCCTCGGCGGTCAGGGCGAACCGCTCGTGGTCGCGCCAGTCGCCCTGGAGGAACAGCATCCGCGGCGAGAAGCCCTCGTGCCGGAAGCCCAGCCGCTTGGCCATCGCGACCGAGCGCTCGTTGTCCGGCTGGACGTTGATCTCCAGCCGGTGCAGCCCCAGCCCGTCGGCCGACTGCGGGGTGAAGCAGCGGTCCACGACCAGCCGCATGCCCTCGGTCATCCGGCCGGTGCCGTTGAACGGGAGGTAGGAGTCGTAGCCCAGCGTGGCGTTGCAGAAGCGGCTCATCACGATGTTGGCGACGTTCACCTTGCCGACCAGTCCGCCGGTCTCCCGGTCGAGGATCAGGAAGGTGCGCAGCCCGGAGCCCTGGCGCTTCAGCAGGTCGGGCAGTCCGTCCGGCTCGACCGGGTTCCACCGTCCGATGTGCTCGGCGGACCGCCGGACCGCCTCGGCGTACGCGGCCGTGTCGTCGGCCCTCGGGGCCCTGATCATCACTCGCATGTCCCCATCATCGGACACGCGATCGGCCCGCCGCCCGGAAACACCGGGCGACGGGCCGACCAGAATCGATCAGGACCGACCGCCGTTGATCAACGGATGACCAAAGGCGGCGGCACGTCCAAGGACTACAGCATGTCCTTGAACTCCTTGGGCAGCTCGAAGTCGGCCGGGCCCTTGCCCGCGCCGAGGCCGAACGCGCCGCCGTCCGCCGGACCCTGGCCGGCGCCCGGGCCGAGCGCGCGGCGCTCGGCGGCCGCGGCCTCGTCCTGCGCCCGCTTCAGCGGGTTGCCGCTCTTGCGCTTGCCCTTGGCCTGCGGGGCCTTCTTCGCGGACTTCTTCCCGCCGCCGCCCATGCCGGGGATCCCCGGCATGCCGGGCATGCCCTTGCCGGAGGCCATCGCGGACATCATCTTGCGGGCGTCGAAGAACCGCTCGACCAGGTTCTTCACCTCGCCGACCTGGACGCCCGAACCCTTGGCGATGCGGGCCCGGCGGGAGCCGTTGATCAGCTCCGGCTCGGCGCGCTCGGCCGGGGTCATCGACTTGATGATCGCGCCGACCCGGTTGACGTCCTTGTCGTCGATGTTGTTGATCTGGTCCCGGATCTGGCCCATGCCGGGCAGCATGCCGAGCAGCTTGGAGATCGAGCCCATCTTCTGGACCTGCTCCAGCTGGGACAGGAAGTCGTCCAGGGTGAACTGCTTCGGGCCGCCGCGCAGCTTGGCGGCGATCTTCTCCGCCTCGGCCTGCGAGAAGGTCTGCTCGGCCTTCTCGATCAGCGAGAGGACGTCACCCATGCCGAGGATGCGCGAGGCCATCCGGTCCGGGTGGAAGGCGTCGAAGTCGTCGACCTTCTCGCCGTTGGAGGCGAACATGATCTGCCGGCCGGTGACGTGCGCGACCGACAGGGCGGCACCGCCGCGGGCGTCGCCGTCGAGCTTGGAGAGCACCACACCGGTGAAGTCGACGCCGTCGAGGAAGGCCTGGGCGGTGGTGACCGCGTCCTGGCCGATCATCGCGTCGACGACGAACAGGACCTCGTCCGGGTTCACCGCGGCACGGATGTCGGCGGCCTGCTGCATCAGCTCGGCGTCGATGCCCAGGCGGCCGGCGGTGTCGACGACGACGACGTCGTACTGCTTCTGCTTGGCGTACTCGATCGAGTCCTTGGCCACCTGCACCGGGTCGCCGACGCCGTTGCCCGGCTGCGGGCCGTAGAAGGCCACGCCGGCGCGCTCGGCGACCACCTGGAGCTGGTTGACCGCGTTGGGGCGCTGGAGGTCGCAGGCGACCAGCAGCGGGGTGTGCTTCTGCGTCTTCAGCCAGTGGCCGAGCTTGCCCGCGAGGGTGGTCTTACCGGCACCCTGGAGACCGGCCAGCATGATCACCGTCGGGCCGCTCTTGGCGAACCGCACCCGGCGGGTCTCGCCACCGAGGATCGCGATGAGCTCCTCGTTGACGATCTTGATGATCTGCTGCGCCGGGTTCAGCGCGCCGGAGACCTCGGCACCGAGGGCCCGCTCCTTGACCTGCTTGATGAAGGCCCGGACGACCGGCAGCGCGACGTCCGCCTCCAGCAGCGCGATGCGGATCTCGCGGGCGGTGGCGTCGATGTCCGCCTCGCTCAGGCGGCCCTTGCCCCGGAGGTTCTTGAACGTCGCTGCGAGGCGATCGGAAAGGGTGTCGAACACGTCGTCGCGGGTCCTCTGCGGCATCGGTATCAGTACGGTCGTCGCCCCCCAGGGTATCCGGCCGCCCCGGGTGAGGTCTCCACCCCCGGTCGGAACTCCTGCCCGTACCCGTGGCCGCACCCCTGCCCGCGTCCTTCCGCGAGCCCGGGCGGCCCGGCCCCGACCAGCCCCGACCAGCCCCGACCGGGCCCGGCGCTCAGCCCAGCGCGGCCCGGACCGCCGCCGCCACCTCGCCGGCCCGCCCGGCGGTCAGCGGCCGCCCCGCCTCGTCGGTCAGGTAGAACGAGTCGACGGCCTCCGCGCCCAGCGTGGACACGTGCGCGGTGCGCACCCGCACGCCCGCCCCGTCCAGCGCCCGGCCGATCCGGTGCAGCAGCCCGGGGGCGTCGTGGGCGCGGACCTCCAGCACGGTCGCGGTCGCCGAGGCCACCGCCGGCGCCACCGCGACCAGCGGCGGCGGGGTGGGGATGCCCCGGCGGCGCGGGGCGGCGGCGTCCCGCTCGGCGAGGCGACGGGCGACGTCCAGCGAGCCGTCCAGCGCCCGGCGCAGGTCGGCCCGCAGCCGGGCCGCCTCCGGCAGCTCGCCGTACTCGGCCGCCACCCGCCAGGACAGCACCAGCACCGGCCCGGCGCCCACCGGGTCCAGCTCGCGCAGCCCGGCCGAACGGACGGCCAGCCGGTGCAGCGCGAGCACCCCGGCGGCGGTGCCGAGCAGTCCGGGACGGTCCGGGACCGCCAGGTTCAGCTCGACGCCCATCGGCTCGGCGCCCGGCTCCGCCCCCTCCGACCGGGCCCGCAGCGACAGCGCCGGCTGCCCGGTCCGGGCGGCCTCGACCGCCAGCCGCTCCTGCTCGGCGGTCGGCGCCGCCTCGACCGGCGGGACTCCCGCCCCGGCCAGCCGGTCCGCGACCCGGGCCACCAGCCCGTCCACCAGCGAGGCCCGCCAGCCGCTCCACGCGGCCGGCCCGGTGGCCAGCGCGTCCGCCTCGGTGAGCGCGTGCAGCAGCTCCAGCTCCGGCAGGGTGGTGACCGCCTTGGTGATCGCCTCGACGGTGGCCGGGTCGTCCGGATCGCGCCGGGTCGCGGTGTCCACCAGGGTCAGGTGGTGGCGGACCAGTACCGCCAGGGTCTCGGTGTCCTCGGGGCCGAAGCCCATCCGGGCGCCGAGGTCGCGGACGATCACCTCGCCGGCCGCGCTGTGGTCCCCCGGCCAGCCCTTGCCGATGTCGTGCAGCAGCGCGGCGACCAGCAGCAGGTCCGGCCGGGCCACCCGGCGGGTCATCGCGGCGGCCCGCACCGCCGTCTCCACCAGGTGCCGGTCCACCGTCCAGCGGTGCACCGCGTTGCGCTGCGGACGGCAGCGCACCCGCTCCCAGTCCGGCAGCAGCCGGCGGACCAGCCCCTGCGCCTCCAGCGCCTCCCACACCGGGACGGCCGACTCCCCCGCGCCCAGCAGGGTGACCAGCTGCTCGCGCGCCTCGTCCGGCCAGGGCACCGGCAGCGGGCGGCACTCGGCGGCCAGTCGGCGCACCGTGGCGTACGAGACGGTCAGCCCGTTCTGCGCGGCGGCGGCCGCGGCGCGCAGCGGCAGCACCGGGTCGGCGGCGGGGCGGGCGCCCCGGGCGAGCACCGCCTCGCCGTCCTGTTCGACCACACCCTCGGCGAGCGGCCGCCGCTCGACCGTTCCCCGGGCCACCGCGCCGGTGCCGCGTCCGGAGCCGACGAAGGGGATGCCAGGCCGGCGCACCCGCCGGCCCCGGCCGCCGCGGGCCGCGAGCACCCGGTCCACCGCCCGCCAGGTGACGTCGCCCGCGTACGCGATGGTGCGGGCGGCCTCGTAGACCTGGCGCAGCAGGGCGTCGGCGTCCAGCACCCCGAGCCGCTCGGCGACCTGGTCCTGGTCCTGGAGGCCGAGCCGTTCGGTGGCCCGGCCGGTGACCAGGTGCAGGGCGTCGCGCACGTCGGCCAGCCGCTGTGCGGCGGCGTCCAGGCCTTCCCGGGGCGCGTCGGCCAGCCAGGTGGCGGCGATCGCGTCCAGCGCCACGACGTCGCGCAGGCCGCCGCGGGCCTCCTTGAGGTCGGGCTCCAGCAGGAAGGACAGCTCACCGTGCCGTTCGGCCCGCTCGCGGCCCAGCTCTCGAAGCTCCGGCAGGCGCGCGGGGGCGCTCGCGCGCCAGTCGGTGAGCACCGCGGAGCGCAGGGCGTCGGTGAGCGCCCGGTCCCCGGCGAGGTGACGGGCGTCCAGCAGGCCGAGCTGGACCTTGAGGTCGGCGGCGGCGACCGAGCGGGCCTGGGCGACGGTGCGCACGGCGTGGTCGAGCCTGGCGCCCGAGTCCCAGACCGGGTACCAGATCCGCTCGGGCAGCTCCCGGGGGATCGGGCCGTCGTGCAGCAGCAGGACGTCCAGGTCGCTGCGCGGGGACAGCTCGCCCCGCCCGTACCCGCCGACCGCGACCAGGGCGACGCGGGGCGGGGCGCCGGCGGCCGCGAGCAGGCCGGCCAGCCAGTCGTCGGTGAGCCGGGCGAGCTCCCGGCGGCGGGGGCGGCCGCCCGGGCCGGGGCCGGCCGGCAGCGCGGCCCGGGCGGCGGCCCTGCCCGCGAGGTCGAAGGGGTCGGCGGGGTCGCAGGAGCCGCCCGGGGCGACGGGGTCGGAGGGCTCGGAGGGGCTGGTCTCGGAGGTCATGCGCGTGGTCCCGTCCGTCGTGCTGCTGAGCCGTCGTGCTGGTGAACCGCCGTGCCGCGCGGGCCACCGGGGCGTGCGAACCGTCGAGTCGTGCAGGCCGTCGTGCCGTGCGAACCGTCGAGTCGCGCGGACCGTCGTGCCGCCGCCCCGACCCGCCGGGCGGGCCGTTCGGCCGGCCGGAGGACGCCGTTGGGCCGTCGGGCGGACCCGCGCACCCGGGGGTGGCAGGTCCGCCGTCCGGCGCGGGGCTACAGGGCGTCCGGGCCGCGCTCGCCGGTCCGGACCCTTACGGCGGTGTCGACCGGAACGCTCCACACCTTGCCGTCGCCGATCTTCCCGGTCCGGGCGGCCTTCACCAGGACGTCGATCAGGTCCTCGGCGTCCTCGTCCTCGACCAGGACCTCGATCCTGACCTTCGGCACCAGGTCCACGGTGTACTCGGCCCCCCGGTACACCTCGGTGTGGCCGCGCTGGCGGCCGTAGCCGCTGGCCTCGGTGACGGTCAGGCCGTGCACCCCGAAGGCCTGGAGGGCGGCCTTCACCTCGTCCAGTCGGTACGGCTTGATCACGGCGGTGATGAGCTTCATCGGGCGTCGACCTCGGTCTTCTTCTCGGCGGGCTTCTCGGCGGGAGCCGCGGCGGCGGACCGCTCGGCGACGGGCTCCGCGGCGGCGGACCGTTCTGCGGCGGGCTTCGCGGCAGCGACGGCCAGGCCCGGCAGGGCCCGGGCCAGGCCCGCTCCCACGGCGCTGAAATCGTAGGCGGACTCGGCGTGTTCGGCCTGGTCGATGCCGGCCACCTCGACCTCCCCGGCGACCCGGAAGCCGACCAGCCGGTCGACCGCCTTGGCCAGCAGCCAGGACAGCACGAAGGAGTACGCCGCGACCACCGCCACGCCCATCGCCTGCTTGCCCAGCTGCCCGATCCCGCCCCCGTAGAACAGGCCCTTGACGCCCTGGCCGACCCCGCCGGTGGCGAACAGGCCGACCAGCAGCGAACCGATCGCCCCGCCGACCGCGTGCACGCCCACCACGTCGAGCGAGTCGTCGAAGCCCCAGCGGTACTTGAGCGAGACCGCGGCGCAGCAGACCGCACCCGCCACCAGCCCGATCGCCACCGCGCCGAGCGGGCTCACCGAACCGCAGGCCGGGGTGATCGCGACCAGCCCGGCCACCGCGCCGGAGGCGGCGCCCAGCGTGGTGAAGGCGCCGTGCTTGAACCTCTCGTAGACCAGCCAGCCGACCAGCGCCGCGCCGGTGGCGACCTGGGTGTTGACCATCGCCATCGCGGCGACGCCGTTGGCCGCCAGCGCCGAGCCCGCGTTGAAGCCGAACCAGCCGAACCAGAGCAGCCCGGAGCCGAGCATCACCAGCGGCAGGCTGTGCGGGCGCATCGGGTCCTTCTTGAAGCCGATCCGCTTGCCCAGCACCAGGCAGAGCGCGAGGCCGGCGACGCCCGCGTTGATGTGCACGGCCGTCCCGCCGGCGAAGTCGATCACGCCGTTGCGGTCGCCCAGCCAGCCGCCGTGGCCGCCGTCGAAGAAGAAGACCCAGTGCGCCACCGGGAAGTAGACGATCGTCACCCAGAGCGCGATGAACAGGCCCCAGGCCGCGAATCTGGCGCGGTCCGCGACGGCGCCGCTGATCAGCGCCGGGGTGATGACCGCGAACATCAGCTGGAAGAGCGCGAAGGCGGTGACCGGGATGGAGCCGGTCAGCTCGTTGAGGCCGAGGCCGCGCATCCCGAGGTGGTCCAGGTTGCCGATCAGCCCGGCGAAGGAGTCGGACCCGAAGCTGAGCGAGTAGCCGTACAGGACCCACAGCACGCTGACGATGCCGAGCGAGAGGAAGCTCATCGCCAGCATGTTCAGCGTGCTCTTGGCCCTGACCATGCCCCCGTAGAAGAAGGCCAGCCCAGGGGTCATCAGCATGACCAGGGCCGCACTGATGAGCACGAAGGCGGTGTCGCCCGCGCTGAAGCCGTCCGGCATCGGCGTCTCCTCTGCGTCCAGGCCGACCCGCGCCCGGGGACCCGTCCCGTGGTGCCACCCGGGGTGTCGGCGTTGAGGAGGAGCGTGCCGAAGGCTGGTTTCGGCCAGTGCGACCGGTTGTTTCACCGCCGTGACGTGTGCGACGCAGGGGTTACGGCTGCGTGAACCGCGGCCCCGCATCCCCGCAGTCCGGCCGCGCGCCGTGCCACCGGGCGCCGGACATACCACCGACCGTGGCGGCGGCGGCCGCCACGGTCGGTGGGGCTTCCCTCGGAAGGCCCTCGGCGGGGCCGGGCGGTCCACCGACCGGCGGATCACCGGCCGGGCGGATCACCGACCGGTCAGACCACCGGCCGGGCGGATCACCGACCGGTCAGACCACCGAGACGAACTCCGGGATGTCCTGGACCACCCGCTCCTTGAGCCGGCTCACCGCGTCCACGCCCTTGAACCGGGCCGCCGCGGCCTCCGTGGTCTTGCGCACCCGGGAGTTCAGCCGCTCCGAGCGCACCTTGGTGGCGATGTCCACCGCCTGCTCGGCCATCACCGCGGCCTGCTCGGCCTCCCTCTGCAGCAGGTGGACGCTGGCCATGCCGATCAGGTTGAAGGCGTACGAGCGCACGTGGTCGGCGTCCTGGCGGAACAGGTCGACCGCGCGCTCCATCACCGGCGCGGACATCGAGGCGTAGAGCTGCGCGTTGTCCGAGTGGTACGCGAGGTCGCGGAAGGAGTGCGCGTTCTCGGCGTTCAGCTCGGCCGGCGAGAAGAACTTCAGCCAGTCCGGCTCCTGGTCCCCGTCCCGGATGTCGGTGAAGGTGTCCTCGGCCAGCCGGACCGCCCGGGCGCAGCGGTTGACCTCGCCGATGGTGGCGTAGGCGCGCGCCTCCATCGCGTACAGCAGGGACTGCTGGCGCGGGGTGGCGGTGTCGCGGCTGCCGTACTGGGCCAGGTGGATGAGTTCCAGGGCGTCCTCGCCCCGGTTGAGGTGGATCATCTGGCGGCTCATGTCGGTGAGGATCAGCGCGCCGAACGGGCGGTCGCCCGCTTCCTTGGCCGCGTGCAGGGCGAGCACGTAGTACTTCTGCGCGCTCGGGTGCATCCCGACGTCGTACGACATCCACCCGGCCAGGTGGGCGAGTTCGGCGGTGAGCCGGAACAGCCGCCTGGTGGTGTCCTCGCTGTACGTCTCCTGGAGCAGGTCGGTGACCTCGTGCAGCTGGCCGACGACGGCCTTGCGGCGCAGCCCGCCGCCGTTCTGCGCGTCCCACTGCCGGAACATGACCGTGGTCTGCTCCAGCAGTTCGAGCTCGGGCTCGGAGAGCCGGCCGGTGAACGCCTCGCCGCCGTTGGCCGCGGTGAGGATCGGGGTGGGGACGCCGGTCGGGCCGGGGGTGAGCCAGCGCTGCATCGGCTCGATCAGCGCGGCGCCCGCGGTGAGCGCCAGCGAGGTGCCGAGGAAGCCCCGGCGGTTGAGCATGAGGTCGCTGCGGGAGTAGTCGCTGATCAGCTGGACGGTCTGCGGGCCGCTCCACGGCAGGTCGACGCCGCCGCCCACGGTCGAGACCGGGATCGCGGCGCGCAGGCCGAGGTCCTCGATCGAGACCACCGAGCCGAACCGCTCGGAGAAGAGTTCCGACATGATCTTGGGAATAGGCTCGCGGGGCTGTTCGCCGTCGAGCCAGCGGCGCACCCGAGAGGTGTCGGTGGACACGTGGTGGGCGCCGATCTGCCGGGCCCGGCGGTTGACCTGACGGGCCAACTCGCCCTTGGACCAGCCGCTGCGGGCGAACCACGTGGTCAGCTTCTCATTCGGTTGCTTCTCTGCCATGGGTAACGTCCCCATCCCGCCCGGCCCCTACCGGGGCCCCCGATCGTGACCGCCCGACGGTTGCGGGCTCTTGCCAGACGTGCCGTGCCTGAGGTGCTGCCGTGCCGCGGCGGCGCCGTACCGCAGCGCCCTCGCACTGGTGTGCCATCGTTGCGGACGATCCATCAGATTCCCAACTCCCGCTCCTCGACGGCCCGGGACAGACTCCTCGACGACATCCGCGTGCTGAACGTAATGCCCCGCGAGGGGCCCGCGGGAGCGGCCCTGGCGAAACGCCACCTTTCGCCACCCCCAGGAGTGAACCGAAGCCCGGGGGCACACGCTTCACTTAGGGAGTCCCGACGGCTCGGCATATGCGGGCCGCCAAGTCCCCCGGCGCATCCCGGAGGCCCCGGCGGACCTCGCAACCCACCGCAGCCACAGGCGAGTTCACCGTCCACTCGGGACGGCGACAGCCCCACGCACCCGACGATCCGGCATCGGCGCCGCCCCCACAAGGCGGCGCCCGAGGCGCACCGGCGGAACAGGCGCACACCACGCGCTGCGCGCCGCCACTGCACTACGCACCACAGAGCTGACAGTCGACACACAGTCACCGTCCCGTAACCATCGGCAACGACAACCTGTTGGGGGAGGCATGGACAACCTGTTCGGCGAACTTCGACTGGGGCACCTGCGGCTGGCACCGCTGGGCGCGCGCCGCCGCACCAAGGTCACCGCGTCCCAGGCCGCCGCGGAGTACACCGGCCGCTGGGGCTGGGCGGTCGCCACCGGCGACCCGGTCACCGGTGCCCCGGTCACCGGCGCCACCGCCCCGACCCGCTGTCCCTGCGGCTCCCCCCGCTGCGCCGCGCCCGGCCCGCACCCCGTGCCCGGCCGCGGCGGCCGGGCCCGCGGCGCCCGCGCCGAGGGCTCGGTGCTGTTCCCCACCGGCCGCGCCTTCGACGTCCTGGACGTCCCCGAGCAGGCCGGGCTCCAGGCCCTGGTCCGGCTGGAGCGGATGGGCACCCAGGTGGGCCCGGTGCTCGCCGTCCCCACCGGCCGGCTCCAGTTCCTGGTCGCCGCCGGCACCGCCCGGCGCCTGCCCGACCTGCTGTACCGGATGGGCTGGGACGACGCCGCGCTCGACCTGGTCTGCCACGGCGAGGGCGGCTACGTCGCCGCCCCGCCCACCGTCCTCGGCTCCCTCGGCCCGGTCCGCTGGCTGCGCCGCCCCACCCGCGACAACGCGGGCTGCCCGCCCGAGGCCCGGCTGCTGCTCGGCACCCTCGCCTACGCCTGCCACCGCAGCCGCGAGCGCACCGCCGAGCCGGCCTGGATGGCCTCCTGACCCGAGCGGCCACCGCCGGGCCGCCGCGCCGGGGCCCGCTCCCCGGGCGGCCGTCCGAGCGGCCACCGCCGGGGCCCCGCGCCGGAACCGGCGCCCCGCCCGGATCCGGGCACGCGAAAGGGCCCGCCCCCCCGAGACGGGGAGCGGGCCCTTCCTGCGCTCTTCGTACGCCCTTCGCGCCTTTCCGGCGCGCGCGGGGCGTCAGTCGCCGATCAGCGCGTCCACGAACGCCCCCGGCTCGAACGGAGCCAGGTCGTCCGCGCCCTCGCCCAGGCCGATCAGCTTGACCGGCACGCCCAGCTCGCGCTGGACGGCGACCACGATGCCGCCCTTGGCCGTACCGTCCAGCTTGGTCAGCACGATGCCGGTGATGTCGACCACCTCGGCGAACACCCGGGCCTGGATCAGGCCGTTCTGGCCGGTGGTGGCGTCCAGCACCAGCAGCACCTCGTCCACCGGGCCGTGCTTCTCGACGACCCGCTTGACCTTGCCCAGCTCGTCCATCAGGCCGGTCTTGGTGTGCAGCCGGCCGGCGGTGTCGATCAGCACGGTGTCCACACCCTCGGCGATGCCCTCCTTGACCGCGTCGAAGGCGATCGAGGCCGGGTCCCCGCCCTCCGGGCCGCGCACGGTGCGCGCCCCGACCCGCTCGCCCCAGGTCTGGAGCTGGTCGGCGGCGGCGGCACGGAACGTGTCGGCGGCGCCGAGCACCACGGTGCGGCCGTCGGCGACCAGGACGCGGGCCAGCTTGCCGGTGGTGGTGGTCTTGCCGACGCCGTTGACGCCGACCACCAGGACCACCGCGGGGCCCTCCTCGTGCCTGGTCGAGCGGACGGTGCGGTCGGCGTCCTTGCCGACCAGCTCGACCAGTTCCTCGCGCAGCAGCGCGCGCAGCTCGTCGGGGGTACGGGTGCCGAGCACCTTCACCCGGGTGCGCAGC
Source organism: Kitasatospora sp. NPDC057738 (assembly GCF_042798815.1). NCBI lineage: Bacteria > Bacillati > Actinomycetota > Actinomycetes > Kitasatosporales > Streptomycetaceae > Kitasatospora > Kitasatospora sp. NPDC057738. The sequence goes on from NZ_JBHVJT010000033.1 coordinate 60,187, forward strand.
CGCTCGACCAGCTCCTGGGTGGGGGCGACGCCGACGTCGGCGGTGAGCAGCGTGTCCTCGATCTCCTCCCAGGTGTCCTCGTCCAGGTGCTCCCGGGAGAGCAGCGAGAGCAGTCCCTTGCCGAGCGAGTTCTGCGAGCGGGACAGCCGCGAGCGCAGCCGGACCAGCCGGCCGGCGGTGGGCTCGGGAACCTCGACGGCGGGCGCCGCCTCGGCCTCGGCGGGCACGACGTCGGGGGCCTCGACGGCCTCGGGGGCCTCCGGCGCGCCGGCCTCCGCCGGGAGTTCCACCTCCTCGATGGTGCGGCGGGGTGCCTCGGTCGGCGGCGCGGACTCCTCGCCGACCTGGGGCTCCTGCGGGGTCGGCTTCGGCGCCGTGATGACCGGCGCCTGCGACTTCGGGGGCAGCTGCTGGCGTCGTCTGCCGGAAACGACGAGGCCGGCGATCGCGCCGACGGCGACCACGGCGATGACTACGGCAAGGATCACGTATTCCATAACTGCTCCAGTATCCGCGACCGGAGCCCGGATGGACCGCAGCCGCCCTACACCGACGCGGTTCGTCCGGCTCGCGGCCGGCGCTCCCGGTGCTCTTCGCGCAGCCGCTGGCTGATCACCTGCGAGATGCCGTCGCCCTTCATGGTCACGCCGTAGAGGGCGTCGGCCGACTCCATGGTGAGCTTCTGGTGGGTGATCACGATCAGCTGGGAGCTCTCCCGCAGCTCCTCCATGATCCCGATCAGCCGGCGCAGGTTGGTCTCGTCCAGCGCCGCCTCCACCTCGTCCATCACGTAGAACGGGCTGGGCCGGGCCTTGAAGATCGCCACCAGCAGCGCCACCGCGGTCAGCGAGCGCTCGCCGCCGGACAGCAGCGACAGCCGCTTGACCTTCTTTCCCGGCGGGCGGGCCTCCACCTCGACCCCGGTGGTGAGCATGTTGTCCGGGTCGGTCAGCACCAGCCGGCCCTCCCCGCCGGGGAAGAGCCGGGCGAAGACGCCCTCGAACTGGGCGGCGGTGTCGTGGTAGGCCGAGGTGAACAGCTGCTCGACCCGCTGGTCCACGTCCCGGACGATGTCCAGCAGGTCGCGCCGGCTGCGCTTGAGGTCGTCCAGCTGCTCGCCGAGGAACCGGTGCCGCTCCTCCAGCGCGGCGAACTCCTCCAGCGCCAGCGGGTTGACCTTGCCGAGCTGGAGGTAGGCCTTCTCGGCCGCCCGCAGCCGCTTCTCCTGCTCGGCCCGGACGTACGGGTACGGCTCCCCCGGCTCCTTCCCCTCCTCGGCGGCGACACTGACGGCGACGCCGGCGGCGACATCGGCGGCCGGCGCCGCGGGCGAGGGCGAGGGCGGGACTGGCTTGTCGGGCCCGTACGAGGCGAGCAGTTCGCCGCCGTCGATGCCGAACTCCTCCAGCGCGCGGGCCTCCAGCTGCTCGATCCGCAGCCGCTTCTCGGCCCGCAGCACCTCGTCCCGGTGCCCGGCGTCGACCAGCTTGTCCAGCTCCTCCTTGAGCCCGCGGCCGTGCTCGCGGTGCTCGCGCAGCTCGTGCTCGCGCTCGGCGCGCGCCTGTTCGACGGCCACCCGCCCGGCGTCCGCCCGGGCCAGCGACACCTCCAGGCAGGCCAGCAGTTGCCGGGCGCCCGCCGCGACGGCGTTCGCCACCGAGGCGTCGTGCTCGGCGCGCCGGCGGCGCTCGGCGGCCCGGGCGCGCGCCTCGCGTTCGGCGCGGGCGGCGCGGTCCAGCTGGTCGGCCCGGCCGGCCAGGGCGCGGACCCGTTCCTCGTGGGTGCGCACCGCGAGCCGGGCCTCCAGCTCGGCCTGCCGGGCGGCGCTCGCGGCCGCGGCCAGGCGCTGCTGTTCGGCGGTGTCCGGCTCGTCCTGGCCAGCCCGGGCCGAATCCTCGGCGGCGGCCAGGCGCTGCACCAGTTCCTCGGCTCCGTCGAGCAGTTCGGTCAGCCCCTGCTCGGCCCGCGCGGCGGCGGCCGACAGTCGCTCGGCCTCCCCGGCGGCGGCGCGGGCCTGCCCGCCGAGCCGGCCGAGTGCCCCGGCGACCTGGGCCCGTTCCTTCTCCGCCTGCCGCCGCCGATCGGCCAGTTGCTCGACCTCGGCGGCCGACTCCCGCCGTTGTTCGGCGAGTTCGGCCAGCCGCTCGGCCGACTCGGCGCAGCGGTCGGTGAGTTCCCCGATCGCCCGGGCCGCCTCGTCCACCGCCGCCTGGGTCTCCAGCAGGCTCGGCGCACCGCCGGACCCGCCCTGGGCGAAGCCGGCGCCGAGCCGGTCCCCGTCCGCGGTGACGGCGCAGACTCCGGGCCGCGCGGCGGTCAGCCGCAGCGCCTGGTCCAGGTCCTCGACCACCGCCACCCCGGCCAGCAGCCGCCGGACCGCACCGAGCAACTCCTCGGGGCCGTCCACCAGTTCGGCCGCCCAGCGGGCTCCGTCCGGCAACTCCCACGCCGCCTGGGCCACCTCGGCGGCGCCGGCGATCAGCAGCGCGGCCCGGCCGGCGTCCTCGGCCCGCAGCAGCCGCAGCGCCCCGGCGGCGGCGGACGGCGAGTCGACGGCCACCGCGTCGGCCGCCGCGCCGAGCGCCGAGGCCAGCGGCACCTCGTACCCCGCCTCGATCCGCAGCAGCGCGGCCGCCGGGCCGAGCACCCCGCCCAGCCGCTCCCCGGCCTCCAGCAGCGCGCCGGTGCCGTCCTTGCGGCGCAGCCCGAGGGAGAGCGCCTCGTGCCGCGCGGTGAGGGCGGCCCGCTCGCGCTCGGCGGCGCCGGCCGTCTCCCGGGCCGCGGCCAGCCCCTCCTCCGCGGCGGCCAGCCGCTCGCGCGCCCGCCGGTACCCGGCCTCGGCCTGCTCGTCGTCCCCGGTCGCGCCGTCCACCTGCTGCCGGAGTTCGTCCAGCTCGGCCCGGGCGGACTCGGCGCGCAGCAGCGCCTCGTCCCTGGCCTCGGCGAGCCGGCCGATCTCGGCCTGCGCCGCGGCGGCCCTGGACCGGGCGGCGGCGGCCTGTCCCTGCAGCCGGGCCAGGCCTTCCCGGCGGTCGGCGATGGCCCGGGCGGCGTCTCGCAGCTGGCGTTCCTCGTCGGCCAGTTCCCGCTCCAGCCCGTCCTTGCGCTCGACCGCCTCGGCCAGCGCGTACCGGGCCTCCTCCAGCGCCCCGGTCAGCGCGGCCTCCTCCTCGCGGACCCGTCCGGCCTCCTGTTCCAGGTCCTCGGGGTCGCGCCCGCGCCGCTCCTCGCCGCGGTCCCCGGCGACGGCGTGCCGGGCGCGGGCCTCGGCCAGCCCGATGGTGCCGCGGGTGCGCTCGGCGAGCGCGGAGAGCCGGTACCAGGTCTGCCGGGCGGTCTCCAGGCCGGGTCCGAGCTGCTGGACCTGCGCCTCCAGGACGCTCTCGCGCTGCACCGCGCGGGCCAGTTCCTGCTCGACGGTGGTGCGGCGCAGGCGCAGCGCCAGTTCGTCCGCGATCTCGGCCTCGACGGCCCGGCGGAGCGTGCACAGGTCGTCGGCGAGCAGCCGCAGCCGGGCGTCGCGCAGGTCGGCCTGGATGCCGGCGGCCCGGCGGGCGATCCGGGCCTGCCGGCCGAGCGGCCCGAGCTGGCGGCGCAGTTCGGCGACCAGGTCCTGGACCCGGTTGAGGTTGGCCTGCATCGCGTCCAGTTTCCGCAGCGCCTTCTCCTTGCGCTTGCGGTGCTTGAGGACGCCGGCCGCCTCCTCGATGAAGGCGCGCCGCCCCATCGGGTCGGCGTGCAGCACGGAGTCCAGCTGCCCCTGCCCGACGATGACGTGCATCTCGCGGCCGATGCCGGAGTCGGAGAGCAGTTCCTGGATGTCCAGCAGGCGGCAGGTCTCGCCGTTGAGCGCGTACTCGCTGCCGCCGTTGCGGAACATGGTCCGGGTGATGGTCACTTCGGCGTAGTCGATCGGCAGGGCGCCGTCGCCGTTGTCGATGGTGAGGCTGACCTCGGCGCGGCCGAGCGGGGCGCGCCCGCTGGTCCCGGCGAAGATGACGTCCTCCATCTTGCCGCCGCGCAGCGACTTGACCCCCTGCTCGCCCATCACCCAGGACAGCGCGTCCACCACGTTCGACTTGCCGGAGCCGTTCGGGCCGACGACGCAGGTGATGCCGGGCTCGAAGCGCAGGGTGGTGCTGGAGGCGAAGGACTTGAACCCGCGCAGCGTCAGGCTCTTCAGGTGCACGCGGCCGGTCTCCTCGATCACTCAGGACAGGAACCGACTTTATCCGGCGCCGGACACGACGAAGGGACGCCACATCCGGGCGTCCCTTGCAAGCTGCGTCCCTTTCGGGGCGGCTCAGTGCACAGCGGCGTCGATCTGCGAGGACCGGGCGGGACTCAGGTGAGAGCCGGCTCCCGCTGATCCAGATCGATGCTGTTGAGCAGCGAGTGCTCGTCAGCGACAGCGGTCAGAGCGTCGTTCTCAGCCTGCATCCGAAGGAGCTCGGCTTCAAGGTCCTGGACGCGCTGCTGAAGCCGTCGCATCTCGGAGAGCATTCGCGGGTCGGGGCCGCCGACGTACCCGAGAAGCGCCTTTGCCATGATGAATGGTCCTCCACGCTGAGTGACCGAACCGGAACGGTCCAGGTCTAGGGGGAAGGGGGACGCACGCGCGGCGCGTCACCGGAAGTGCTGGCTGGGCACTACGGCACAACCACCGTGAGCTGGGCTCACGGGGGCATGCGCCTGCCGGGATAACGCGGTCGTGTGCGCGGGCTTCCAGCGTCTCACCAAAGACGGAAAGGGTCAACACGATCACCGCACGCTACCGCGCCCCTGTCACCTGCCCGGCGGTGTCGTCACGCCTGGGGGGTCTCGGGACGGGTCCACCACGTGCTCGTGGATCATCGTTCGATGCGGAGTCAACCACGAGTCTGCCCGGATGGCAACCTCGTGACACCGCCGGTTCCCGATCTTTTCCCGGAACGCCGCGCCCCGCTTCGCCGGAGCTCCGGCCCGGGGCGGCTCAGCGGATCTCGAAACCCTCGTAACCGGGGCCGACGGCCGTCCAGATCTCGGTGACCCCGCTGACGTTCCCCGGGGTCCCCGGGCCGCGCAGCCGGGCCAGCAGCTGCTCGCAGTCGGCCGCGAGTCCCTCGGCCACCACCTGCACCCGGCCGTCGCCGAGGTTGCCGGCGTAGCCGGTCAGGCCGATCTCCAGCGCCCGTGCCCTGGTCCACCAGCGGAACCCGACCTGCTGGACCTTCCCCCGGACCCAGGCGGTCACCCGGACCGGTTCCTCACTGTGGGCGTCGCGACCGTGCATGCCCCTGACCTTAGGACACGCCCCGGCGGCCCGCGCGCCCGGCCACCGCCCGGCCGGCCCGCCCCCGCACGCCGGCCGGGACGAGGACGTCAGCGGCCCCGCCGGTGCTCCGGCGGGGCCGCTGAGTCGGACGGTCGGTGCTGCGGGTTACCAGTCCCCGCCGCCGAAGTCGCCGCCACCGCCGAAGTCGCCACCGCCGCCGAAATCGCCGCCGCCGCTGAAGTCGGCCGGGTTGAAGTCGGCGCCGGTGTAGTCGCCGCCCTCGTACTGGTCCTGGTAGCCGCCGCCCATCATCGGCGCCGCCGCGTAGGCCGGGGAGCTCATCATCGAGCCGAGCATGGTGCCGACCAGCAGGCCGGGCAGCAGGCCGCCGCCGAAGCCGCTGTAGTAGCCGCCCGCGTACGGGGCGTACGCCGGGCCGGCGTTCCAGTACGGCTGCGGGCCCTGGTCGGTGTCGACGGTGCGGATCGCCGGGTCGAGGCCGGCCGCCACGCGGTCCGCGTCGGCCTGGCAGACCGGCACGGAGCGGGGGGAGCCGCCGGCCGGGGCCCAGTCCACGTCCTTGACGGACGGGCCGTGCCGCGGGTCCATGAAGCACGGGGGACGGCGCTCGGGCAGCGGCCGCTTGTCCCGCCGGGCGGCCAGGGTGGCCAGCGAGAAGCGGCCGTCCTCGATCGCCTCGGTGACCTGCTTGACGTCCTCGGGCTTCTTCGCCTCGTCCATCAGCCGCTTGGACTTCTCGTACGAGTCCAGGGCGTGGCTGTAGTCGGTGCGCTGGGCGTCGTCGGCGTCGGCCGGGCTGAAGTCGAGCCGCTCCAGTTCGACGCCGAAGGCGGTGATGTCCTCGTCCACGACCCGGCGCAGCTGCTCCAGCTCGGCCCGGGCCTGCTCCTCCTTGCGCTTCTTGGCGCGGCGGAACAGCAGGAAGACGCCGGTGCCGGCGAGCGCGACCAGCACGAGCGGGATGACCACCCAGGCGATCGAGGTGCTGTGGTTGACCCCGGTGCCCTTGGTCTGCGGGGCGGCCTGGTCGACGAAGGAGTTCAGGGTGGCGTCGATGTCGCCGCCGTTCGACCGGAAGGCCGCCCCGGCGATGCGCTGCGGCTGGCCCGCGCCCATCGCGCCGCGGTCGCCGCCGGCGTCGAACTTGTCGCCGTGCCAGACCGCGTAGACGCCGTCGATGCCCACCAGGGTGCGGAGGTCCTGGAGGTTGCTCTTCGCGTAGGCCGCAGAGTCGGGGATCACCGCGATGAAGATCGGCTTGTCGGCCTTGTCGATCTTCTTGGTCAGGGCGTCGGCCCGGTCCTGGCTGAAGCGGCTCGTCATGGCCGGGTCGACGTAGACCCGGCCCTTCTTCAGGGAGGCCGCGGCGTCGCTCAGTCCGCCGGCCGCCGAGGCCGCGGGCGCCAGCAGGAGCAGCAGCCCGAGCAGCGCCGCCACCAGGGCAAGCGGCCCGGCGCCCCGGGAACGTCGTGCAAGGGTTCTCATGCCCCCGACGCTACCGTGACCGGCCCCGGAGCACGCCATACCCTTCGCATACTGGTACTGACAAGGCTCCCCGCCGTCCGCCGGGGCCGCTCCCCTCCTCGGGGATGATGTTTCCCCCAGCCGTCCCCGAGACGGGGCCCGCGCGGGAACCGGCTGCGGCCCCCGGACGTACGTTCCGGCAGGCCCGGCCCGGTTCCGGGGCACTCCGGGGGGCGTGCCGACCGTACCGTGCGAACGGGCATAGTGGTCCCGAACCACCGGCCCCATTGCCCTTTCTTTACTCAGCCAATCCTTGACTCGACTCCCGATCGGAGCACTCGGTGATCATCGGCCTCGTCACCGCCGTGGCGGCATCCGCCTGCTACGGCACCGGCTCGGTCCTCCAGGCCGTCGGATCCCGCCGCTCCGCCCGGGAGGAGGCCGCCAAGGGCGCCACCACCTCGACCACCGAGCACGGCGGCCCGAGCCTGTCCTCGACCGCGAAGGCCGCCGTCACCTGGGAGTTCATCCTCGGCACGGTGCTCGACCTGATCGGTTTCGGGCTCGGCGCGCTGGCCGCCCGGCTGCTGCCGCTGTTCCTCTCCCAGACCATCATCAGCGCCAACCTGGTGATCACCGCGGTGCTCAGCATCAAGCTGCTGGGCATCCGGCTCAAGCAGCTGGAGTGGGCCTCGATCGCCGTTCTCTGCTCGGCGCTGGTGCTGCTGGCCGTCTCGGCCGGACCGGAGGGCGGCCACCACGTGGCGATGTCCTTCCACTGGTGGCTGCTGATCGTCACCACCGTGCTGCTGGTCGGCGGCAGCCTGCTGGTGCGGCGGATGGGCGCCAACGGCGCGATCGTCGCCGGCCTGCTCTCCGGCCTCGGCTTCGGCGCCCTGGGCGTCGGGGTGCGCATCCTCAACGGCATCGAGCCGTTCGACATCGGTTCGCTGCTCTCCGACCCGGCGCTGTACGCGGTCCTGGTCGGCGGCATCGGCGGGATGTACATCCACACCGTGGCGCTCCAGATCGGCTCGGTCAACGGCGCGACCGCCGCGCTGGTGGTCGGCGAGACGGTGCTGCCCGGCGCGGTCGGCGTGCTCTGGCTCGGCGACTCCTCCAAGGCCGGCCTGGGCTGGCTCGGCGTGATCGGCTTCCTGCTCGCGGTGGTCGCCGCGGTCGGGGTGGCCTACTTCGGCCAGGACACCCACGGCACGCCCGGGGAGCCGGCCGCCGAGGAGCCCGAACTCACCCGCAAGTAGCGCGGGGCCTCAGCCCCCGCCGCTGGTGCGCGGCACGCGCTGGCAGCGGGGGCAGAAGTAGCTGGAGCGGTTCATCCAGGCCGCCCGCCGGATCGGGGTGCCGCAGCGGCGGCAGGGCTCCTGCTCGCGGCCGTAGGCGTCGAGGTCCCGGGAGAAGTAGCCGCTCTCGCCGTTCACGTTGACGTAGAGGCTGTCGAAGCTGGTGCCGCCGACGGCGAGCGCCGCGGTCATCACGTCCCGGGCGGCGGCCAGCAGCAGCAGGGCCTGCGGGCGGGTGAGCGTCGCGGTCGGGCGGTCGTAGTGCAGCCTGGAGCGCCACAGCGCCTCGTCGGCGTAGATGTTGCCGACGCCGCTGATCAGGGTCTGGTCGAGCAGGGCGCGCTTGACGGTGGTCCGCTTGGCGCGCAGCGCGGCCGCGAAGGCGGCGTCGTCGAAGCGCGGGTCGAGCGGGTCGCGGGCGATGTGCGCGATCGAGACCGGGGTGCCCTCGGGGTCCCCGTCCTCGGCCTCCTCGACCGCCAGGCCGCCGAAGGTCCGCTGGTCGACGAAGCGCAGTTCGCGCCCGCCGTCGGCGAAGCGCAGCCGCACCCGCAGGTGCGTCTCGTCGGGTACGGACGGGTCCTGGACGAGGAGTTGGCCGCTCATCCCGAGGTGGCCGATCAGCGAGAATCCCGCCCCGGTGCCGGCCAGCGGCACCCACAGGTACTTGCCGCGCCGCTGCGCGGTGCCGAGGGTGGTGCCGGTCAGCCGGGCGGTGAAGTCGGCCGCGCCGGCCGGCTGGCGGCGCACCGCGCGCGGGTGCAGCACCTCGACGTCGGCGACGGTCCGCCCGGCGACCCAGTTGGCCAGACCACGGCGGACGACCTCGACCTCGGGAAGTTCGGGCACGGGAAGACGCCTCCTGCTCGGTACGGTTCGGCAGGAGTGAAGGCTACTCGGAGGTCACGCCCCGGCGGGCAGCCGGTCGGCGTACTTGTCCTTGATCGCGCGCCAGGCGCTCTCGGCGGCCTTCTGCTCGGCTTCCTTCTTCGAGCGGCCGACGCCGCTGCCGAAGTCCTCGCCGGCCACCCGGGCCGCCGCGGTGAAGGTCTTCTCGTGGTCCGGACCGGATTCCATGACCACGTACTCGGGCACTCCGATGCCCACCGAGGCGGTGAGCTCCTGGAGGCTGGTCTTCCAGTCCAGGCCGGCGCCCAGCTGAGAGGACTCCTCGATCAGCGGGTCGAACAGTCGGTGGACGAACTCGGTGGCCGCGTCCAGGCCCTGGTCCAGGTAGACGGCGCCGATCACGGCCTCGACGGTGTCGGCGAGGATCGACGACTTGTCGCGGCCGCCGGTGCCCTCCTCGCCCTTGCCGAGGCGGATGAACGTGCCGAGCTCCAGGCCGCGGCCGACGTCCGCGAGCGCGCGGGAGTTGACCACCGCGGCGCGCAGTTTGGCGAGCGTGCCCTCCGGGACGTCCGGGTGGACGCGGTAGAGGGTGTCGGTCACCACGAGGCCCAGCACCGAGTCGCCGAGGAACTCCAGGCGCTCGTTGGTGGGCAGCCCGCCGTTCTCGTACGCGTACGAGCGGTGGGTCAGGGCACGCACCAGAAGGGCGCGCTCGAGCGTGTACCCGAGGCGCCCTTCCAGGACGTCGTATTCGGTCGAAGCCGGCCCGCCGGCCTTGCCGCCGCCCGAAGAGGAACCCTTCGGGGCGGTGGACGCCTTGCGGGTGGAGTTACCGTCCGACATCGATCCGTACACCCCGCCGATCAGACCGAGAGGACCTGGCGACGGTTGTACGTGCCGCAGCTCGGGCACGCGATGTGGCCCAGCTTCGGCTCGTGGCAGCGGTCGCACGCCACGAGGGCCGGGACAACGGCCTTCCAGTTGGACCGACGGTGGCGCGTGTTGCTGCGCGACATCTTCCGCTTCGGAACAGCCACGGCTACTTCTCCTGGTTCTCGGCGAGACCCTCACGGGTGTCGCTGTTCTTAGATCCGTCACCCTCGTCGCCGGGGGCGGCGGAGAGTCCCTGCAGAGCCGCCCACCGGGGGTCGACGGCATCGTGGTGGTGCGCCGGGTCGTCGCTCAGGCGCGCTCCGCACTCGGAGCACAGGCCCAGGCAGTCTTCCTGGCACACCGGCTGCAGCGGCAGTGCGAGCACCACCGCGTCACGCAGCACCGGCCGGAGGTCGAAGAAGTCGCCCTCCAGACGGTAAGTCTCATCTTCCGAGTCCTCTTCGAGGTCCTCGGCCCCGGCGGTCCGGGCGCGGTGGCGCTCGTCGGACTCCGGGTAGTAGTACAGCTCCTGGAAGTCCACGTCGATGTCGAACTCGACGGGCTCCAGGCACCGGACGCACTCGCCCTCGACCCGGGTCTCGGCGGTGCCGGTGACCAGCACGCCCTCGACCACGGACTCCAGGCGGAGCTCCAGCTCGATCGGGCTCTTCTCCGGCACGCCGATCACGTCGATGATCCCGAAGCCCTCCGGGGCCTCCAGGGTCCGGCTCACCTTGCGCATCGAGCCCGGACGCCGACCGAGCTCGTGCGTGTCGAACACGAGGGGGTCGCGGTGGTCGAGGCGGTTCACGGTGTCCTGACTTCCATAGGAATCCAACGAAGCGTCCCCATACAAGTCGGCGCTGCGAGGGCAAGCCAACGGCCGGACATGGGGAGGCCGGAGTGGTCAGACTACCGGAGTCTCCCGTCAGGCCCAACTTCGGTCCCGTCGGGAGACTCCCCCGCGGCCGTGCCGGGGCCGGTTCAGCGGCCTCCGAGCTCCCGCAGCCTGGTCATGTCGATCATGCTGGTGTCGAAGAAGCTGGTCTCGTCCAGACCCTGCCCCTGCGCCTGGCCCTGGCCCTGCTGCTGGCCCTGCTGCTGGTGCGGCACGGCCGGCGGGGTGGCCGGAGGCTGGGGGTAGGCGTAGCCCTCGTACGGCTGCGCGGCGTAGCCCTGCTGCTGCTGGGGATATCCGTAGCCGCCCTGCTGCTGGTCCGGGTAGCCCTGCTGCTGGTAGCCGTCCTGCTGTCCGCCCCACTGGGCGTTGTACGGGTCGCCCTGGCCGGCCGGGTCGTAGCCGCCGCCGTACACCTCGGCGTACTGCCCGCCGGGCTGCTGGGAGGCCGCGTACTGGTCGGTGCCGGGGGCCTGCCAGCCGGCCGCGGCCGGGGTCTGCTCCGGCCAGGCCTGCTGCTGCGGGACGTCCTCGCGGTACCAGGCGATGTCCCCGCCGTCGGGGTCGTGGGCGAAGCCCGCCGCCACCGCCTCGGCCCGCTCCTTGGCCTCCTGGGCCTGGTCGGCGGCGGCCAGGTAGGCGCCCAGCTCGTCGATGGGCCGCTTGCCGAGCAGCTTGTCCCGGCCCTTGCCGACCGCCTCCAGGGTGGCGCCGAGCACGTTCTCCAGGGTGGCGAGCTTCACGTCGACGTACTCGTCCACCTCGGGGCTCGGGCTGATCCGCTGCGGGCGGAACTCCTCGCCGTCGCCCTCGCCCTCGGACTCGGTCTCGAAGACGCTGGAGTCGCCGCGCAGCTTGGTGCGGCCGCGGCCGACCGCGCCGAGCGTCTTGGTCAGCACGACCTCGAAGTTGGCGAGCTTGCTGTCCACGTAGTCGTCGGCCTCGGCCCGCTTGGCGTCGACCTCGGCGCGCGCCTCGGCGAGGATCCGGTCGGCCTGGGCCTGGGCCTGGCGGACCACCTCGGTGTCCGAGATCAGCGAGCCGCGCTCGGCGTGCGCGCCCTGGATGATCCGCTCGGCCTCGGCCTGGGCACCCGCCACCACCTGCTCGTGGTCGGCCATCACCGACTGGGCCTGGGCGAGTTCGGCGGGCAGGGCCGACCTGAGGTTGTTGAGCAGGCCGATCAGCTCGGCCCGGTTCACCACGCAGGAGGCCGACATCGGCATCGAGCGGGCGTTCTCGACCGCCGCCACGATCTCGTCGACCTTGTTCTGCACGTCCACGGGGCTTCGTCTTTCCGTGTGCCGCCGACGGTCCGGCGGAGGCAGGCCCGACGCGGTGAACCTCACCGCGGGGCAGGAGTACAGACTGTACGGCCCCTGCCGGGCGGGGTCACAACGCCTGCGCCGAACCGGTCTGCCGCCCGCGGGACAATCCATGACGAACCGGCAGAAGCGGACAGACGGCGCCTACTGCTCGGCCTTGCGCTCCGCGATCCGCTCCACCAGTTGGCGGTGCACCGTCTCCGGCAGCAGGTGCGAGACGTCGCCGCCGTACGAGGCGACCTCCTTGACCAGCGTCGAGGAGAGGAAGCTGTAGGTCGGCGAGGTCGGCACGAACAGCGTCTCCACCCCGGTCAGGCCGTGGTTCATCTGCGCCATCTGGAGCTCGTAGTCGAAGTCGCTGACCGCGCGCAGGCCCTTGATGATCGCGGGGATGTTGCGCTCCCGGCAGAAGTCCACCAGCAGGCCGTGGTGCGACTCGACCACCAGGTTCCCGAAGCCCGCGGTGACCTCCTCGATCAGGCCGATCCGCTCCTCGACGGTGAACATGCCCTGCTTGTTCCGGTTGATCAGGACCGCGACATGCACCACGTCGTACAGCTTCGAGGCCCGCCCGATGATGTCGAGGTGACCGTTGGTGATCGGGTCGAACGAACCAGGACAGACGGCTCGGCGCATGGCGTGTGTGCTCCCTCGTGGGGTGACGGCTGCTGCGGGCCGCGGCCCGCTACTTCTGCTCACCGGCCGCGGCGGCGGCGCGACCGTACCAGAGCGTGCCCTCGCCGTAGCGGCGGGAGCGCAGTTCCTCGAAACCCCCGGGCCAGTCGAACCCACCGCCGCGGGTGCTGCGCTCCACGGTGACGAGTGCGTCGTCCGCGAGCCAGCCCCCGGCCAGGAGTGTGATCAGCATCTCGCGGACCTCCTCGTCCGTCACCACGTACGGCGGGTCGAGGAAGACCAGGTCGTACGGGCTCTGGGGGGGCGGGCCGGCGATCACCTTCTCCGCCCTGGCGGCCCGCACCTCGGCCCCGGGCAGGCCGATCGTCCGGACGTTCTCCCGGATCACCCGGGCCGCCTGGCCGTCCGCCTCGACCAGCAGGACGTGCTCGGCGCCGCGCGACAGCGCCTCCAGTCCGACCGCGCCCGATCCGCCGAACAGGTCCAGCATCCGGATCCCGTGCAGGGTGCCGCGCAGCGCCTCCAGGGTGGAGAACATCGCCTCGCGGGCCTTGTCGGAGGTCGGGCGGGTGCCCCGGCCGGGCGGTACGGCCAGTCGGCGGCCGCCGGCCGCCCCGGCGATCACGCGGGTCATGGTGGTGGGAGGTCCTTTCGTCGCTGCCCGACCACGCTATACGGCGCAGGCCCCGCCGGGCTTACCGGCGGGGCCTGCGGGGAGCACGGGTCAGCTCGCCTCGGAGCCCGCCGCCTGGGGCGGCAGGGCCGCGCCGAGCAGGGCCGGCGAGGCGTAGCGGGACCAGGACAGGCAGCCGTCGGGCGGGCAGAACTCGGGGCGGCGCGGGTCGTGCCCGAGCTCGCGCAGCTTGGTCCGGACGGAGTCGGGCGTGCGGCCGAACCGGGCGGCGATCCGGGCGATCGTCTCGCCGTCGTGGAAGCGCCGGACCAGTTCCTCCTCGTGCTGCGGCACCCAGGGGGCGCCGTGGCCGGGGTACAGCTCGCGCAGCACGTCGCGGTCGGGGATGGGCTCGGAGACGTCGGCGACGATCGCCAGCGCCCGCAGCGCGCGGTTGAGCGCGATCCGCAGCGAGGCGACGTCCTCGACCGGCAGGCGGAGCTTGCCCGAGGCGAGCGGTGCGGCGGCCGCCCCCTCGCGCCAGCCGGTCAGGGTGAGGGTGACCTCGCGGTCGTCGTCGCTGGCGAGTTCGATCCGGAAGACCTTGTCGCCCAGCGGGAGCTCGTTGAGATGACGGAATGCCATGGCATGACCCCCAAGTGTCGTGCCAGGTACGCACCTTGGAGGTGCGTCCTGAACAACTCCATTCTCTCCCGGGGGTCTGACAATCCGACCCTCGAAGGACCGCTCAGCCCTTCTCCATGTAGGCCGCGCGGTCCTCGTCGAGCAGGCTCTCCAGCGCGGTGCGCAGCTCCGGGTGGGCGGCCAGGTCCGGGTCCTCGGCGACCAGCCGGGTGGCCTCGGTGCGGGCGGTGAGGATGACCTCCTCGTCCTCCAGCACCGAGAGCACCTTGAGCGAGGACTTCACCCCGGACTGGGCCTGGCCCAGCACGTCGCCCTCGCGGCGCTGTTCGAGGTCGATCCGGGACAGCTCGAAGCCGTCCAGGGTGCCCGCCACCGCGTCCAGCCGGGCCCGCGCGGCGCTGCCCCCGGGCATGTCGCTGACCAGCAGGCACAGGCCCGGCGCGCTGCCGCGGCCGACCCGGCCGCGCAGCTGGTGGAGCTGGGAGACGCCGAAGCGGTCGGCGTCCATGATGACCATCGCGGTGGAGTTGGGGACGTTGACGCCGACCTCGATCACCGTGGTGGCGACCAGCACGTCCACCTCGCCGGCCGTGAACCGGCGCATCACCTCGTCCTTGGCCTCGGGCGCGAGCCGGCCGTGCAGGATCTCCACCCGCAGGCCGCTCAGCGGGCCCTTCGCCAGCTTCTCGGCCGTCTCCACCACCGAGAGCGGGGGCCGCCGTTCGTCGCTCGCCGCGCCTCCGTCGCCGCCCTCGTCGCCGACCTCCTCGAAGTCCTCTTCCGCGGCCTTGCGGCGCTTCTTCCCCGGGCCCGCCGCCGGCTCCTCGTCCCCGATCCGGGGGCAGACCACGTACGCCTGGTGGCCCTTGGCGACCTCCTCGCGGACCCGCTCCCAGGCCCGGGTGAGGAAGTTGGGCTTCTCCAGCGCCGGGACGACATGGGTGGAGATCGGCGAGCGGCCGGCCGGCAGCTGGTCCAGGACGGAGGTCTCCAGGTCCCCGAAGACCGTCATCGCGACGGTGCGCGGGATCGGGGTGGCCGTCATCACCAGCAGGTGCGGCGGCTGCTCGCCCTTGGCGCGCAGCGCGTCCCGCTGCTCGACGCCGAAGCGGTGCTGCTCGTCCACCACGACCAGGCCGAGGTCCTGGAACTGCACCTTGTCCTCGATCAGCGCGTGGGTGCCGATGGCGATCCCGGCGTCCCCGCAGGCCATGTCGAGCAGCGCCTGCCGGCGGGCGGGGACACCCATCGAGCCGGTCAGCAGCACCACCCGGGTGCCGAGGTCGGAGCCGCCGAGCATACCGCCCTCGGCGAGGTCCCCCATCATCTCGACGATCGAGCGGTGGTGCTGCTGGGCGAGCACCTCGGTGGGCGCCAGCAGCACCGCCTGGCCGCCCGCGTCCACCACGGCGAGCATGGCGCGCAGCGCGACCAGGGTCTTCCCGGAGCCGACCTCGCCCTGGAGCAGCCGGTGCATCGGGTGGTCGGTGGCGAGGTCGGCGGCGATCTCGGCGCAGACGGACCGCTGGCCCTCGGTGAGGGTGAACGGCAGCCGGGCGTCGAAGGCGTCCAGCAGGCCGCCCTCGCGGGCCCGGCGCGGCTTGGCGGGCAGGGCGGAGTCGGCGGCCCGGCGCTGCGCGAGGGCGACCTGGAGCACGAAGGCCTCGTCCCAGCGCAGCCGGCTCTGGGCGCGCTCGCGGTCGGCGTGGCCGCGCGGGCGGTGGATCAGTTCCAGCGCCTCGGGCAGCGGGATCAGGTCGTGCCGCTCGCGCAGTTCGGCGGGCAGCGGCTCGCCGACGTCGCCGAGGTGCTTGGTGAGCGCGGTCTCGATGCAGATCGACAGCTTCCAGCTGGGCATCTGCGCGCTGGCGCCGTACACCGGGATGAGCCGGCCGGCGAACTGCCGCGCGGCGTCCGATCCCGTGTCCTCGTCGAGCAGCTGGTAGTCCGGCGAGACCAGCTGGCGGGTCCGGTTGAAGACCCCGACCTTTCCGGCGAACAGGCCCTGGGCGCCGGCCTTGAGCTCCTTCTGCCGCCAGCCCTGGTTGAAGAAGACCAGCGAGAGCCGGCTGCGGCCGTCGGTGACCACGACCTCCAGCCGGTCGCCCTTGCGGCCGCGGAACGGGATCAGGGTGACCTTCTCGATCCGGGCCAGCACGGTGACGTGCTCGTCGACCTCCAGCTCGTCCAGGCTGGTGAGCTGGCCGCGTTCGACGTAGCGGCGCGGATAGTGGTGCAGCAAGTCCCCGACCGTGCGCAGCTTGAGACTGTCGGCGAGCACCTTCGCGGTGCGGTCGCCGACGAGCTTGGTCAGTGGTTCATCGAGAGCGCCCATCAGGCCCCTGTTTACACCAAGGGGCGGACAGAACGGCGGCTACTCCACCCCGATGAGCAGCGGCGCCGGTTCCTGCCCGCCGTGGAAGACCACCGCGTCCACCTCGGGCCGGCGGTGCCGCACGTGGGCGACCAGCCGCTCGGCCAGCGCCTCCTCGGTGCCCTCGCCGAGGATCAGGGTGACGAGTTCGCCGCCCGCCCCGAGCATCCGGTCCAGCACGCTCTCGCCGACCTCGGCCAGCCCGGCGCCGATCACCGCGACGTCGCCGTCGATCAGCCCGAGCACGTCCCCGGCCTGGCAGACCCCGGCCATCGTCCAGGACTCCCCCTCGGCGACGGCCAGTTCCGCGTACCGGGTGGCCCCGGCGGCGGAGGTCATGGCGACCACGTCCTCGTCGAAGCGGCGGCCGCCCTCGTGCACCGCGAGCGCCGCCAGTCCCTGCACCGGCGAGCGGGTGGGCAGGACGGCGATCCGCACCCCCTCCTCGCGCAGCTGGTCGGCGGCGGCGCCGGCGGCGGCCCGCAGCTCCGGGTCGTTCAGCAGCAGGACGACCTCGCGGGCGGCCGAGCGGCGCACCGCGGCGGCGAGTTCGGCGCTGGCCGGCGGGCGGTCCGGGTCGGCGTGCAGGACGACGGCGCCGGCCTGTTCGCAGAGCTCGGCCAGGCCCTCGCCGGAGACCACCGAGAGCACCGCCCGGGCCCGCTCCTCGCGCTCGCCGGGCTCGGCGACGGTGCCGGAGCGGGCGGCGGCCTCGGCGAAGTGGGTGATCCGGATCTGGTGCGGGCGCCCGGCCCCGACGCCGGCCTCCACGGCGGCGCCCGCGTCGTCCACGTGGACGTGCACGTTCCACAGGCCGTCGCCGCCGCCGACCACCAGGGAGTCGCCGAGCTCGCCGAGCCGCTCGCGCAGCGCGGGCAGCGCCTCGTCGGGGGCGTCCAGCAGGTAGATGACCTCGAAGGCGGGGTGGCCGGGGCCGGGCGGCCGCAGGTGCGTCTCGCAGCTCTCGACGGCCCGGACGTCCCCGCGCAGCGCGACCGGCCCCATCGGCTGCTGCCCGGCGACGGCGTCGGCGAGCGCGCCGAGGACGGCCACCAGGCCGCGCCCGCCGGCGTCCACGACCCCGTTCTCGGCCAGCACGGCGAGCTGCTCGGGGGTGTGCCGCAGTGCGTCCCGGGCGGCCCGGTGGGCGGTGTCGGCGACCTGCGCGAGCCCGTCCCCGGCCCGGACGGCCTCCCGGGCGGCGACCCGGGCGACGGTCAGCAGGGTCCCCTCGACGGGCTCCGCGACGGCCTGGTACGCGGAGTCGGCGGCCCGTTGCAGGGCGGCCCGCAGCTGGTCGGCGCCGCCGCCCTCGGCGAGCGTCTCGGCGGTCCCGCGCAGCCACTGGGCGAGGATCACCCCGGAGTTCCCGCGGGCGCCGACCAGCGCGCCGCGGGCCATCGCCCGGACCGTGTCCGCCAGCCCGGGGGCCGTCCCGACGGCGGGGTCGGCGAAGCGGCTCTCCACCTCGGCGGCGGCGGACTCGACGGTCAGATAGAGGTTGGTGCCGGTGTCGCCGTCCGGGACGGGGTAGACGTTGAGCGCGTCGATCTCCTCGCGGGCCTGGCCGAGCGCCCGCAGGGCGAGCTGGCACCAGGTGCGCACGGCCGGGGCGTCGAGCGTGTGCAGCACCAGGTCTCCTCCGGATGGGACGCCGCGGTGGCCCGAGGGGCGGCGGCGAGGGGTGATACCGGCAGGTTATCGGGGGGCGGGCGGGGCCGTCCGGGCCGACGACCGGAGCGATCACTCGGCCGGTCATGGTAGTTTCGTGGGACGGAAGCAAGCGTTGTATGCTCTTCCGGTTGCCTGGAACCGTCCAGGCTCACCCCCTCGTCCGGTCTGGTCCACGCGAGTGTTCTGGTGGTCGAGCGGGGTTTTCGAAAGTATCTGATCTGAAGTCTTGGAGTGACTCCTGTGGCTGCCAACTGCGACGTCTGCGGCAAGGGGCCGGGCTTCGGCAACAGCATCTCCCACTCTCACCGCCGTACCCCCCGTCGTTGGAACCCCAACATCCAGACGGTGCGCGCTGTGATTGGGCGGACGCCGAAGCGGCTCAACGTCTGCACCTCGTGCATCAAGGCCGGTAAGGTCTCGCGCTGACGCGCAGACCGGCAAGCCGGTCCTCCAGTGAGCCGGTTCATCCTCGGATGAGCCGGCTTCACTGTTTCCGTGGCCGGCTCTGCCGTTTTCCGGACCCACCGACAGTGGGCGGACTCCTCCCAGGAGCCCGCCCACTGTCGTCTTCCGGGGTCCTCAGCGCCAGCGCCAGGCGTGGTCGACCGGGCCGATGCCGGCGCCCAGGGCGAAGCCCCCGGCGATCGCGCCGGTGATGTACTCCTTGGCCGAGGCCACCGCCCGCGGCAGCGGCTCGCCCTTGGCCAGTCCGGCCGCGATCGCGCTGGCCAGGGTGCAGCCGGTGCCGTGGGTGTGCCGGTTGTCGTAGCGGGGCGCCCGGAACCAGTGCACCTCGCCGGGTCCGCCGTACAGCAGGTCGGCGGCCTCGCCCGGCAGGTGGCCGCCCTTGACCAGCGCCCAGCGCGGCCCGAGGTCGACCAGCGCCCTGGCGGCGTCCAGCATCTGCGACTCGTCCTCGACGGTCAGCCCGGTGAGCTGGGTCACCTCGTGCAGGTTGGGGGTGGCCAGGGTGGCGACCGGCAGCAGCTTCTCGCGGACGGTGGCGACGGCCTCGGCGACCAGCAGCGCGTCCCCGTGCTTGGAGACCCCGACCGGGTCGACCACCACCGGGGCGTCCACCCCGGCCAGCAGCTCGGCGACGGTCTCGACGAGTTCGACCGAGGCGAGCATGCCGGTCTTCACGGCCTGCACCCCGATGTCGTCCACCACGCTGCGGAACTGCGCCCGGACCGCTTCCGCGGGCAGCTCCCAGTAGCCCTGGACGCCGAGCGAGTTCTGCGCGGTGACGGCGGTGATCACGCTCATGCCGTGGACGCCGAGGGCGAGCATCGCCTTGAGGTCGGCCTGGATTCCGGCGCCGCCGCCGGAGTCGGAGCCGGCGACGGTGAGCACCCGGGGAGGCGCGAGGCGGGCGGTGGCGTCGGAGGGGCCGTGCGAAGCGCTTCGGCCGGGGGCGGGGGTGGGAGACGGGAGGGCCATGGGCCCCAACCTACCGGCGCGCTCTCAGAGCACCGCCTCGGACTCCGCCCAGCGGTCCTTCGGCACCGTCTTCAGCCTGGTCACCGCGTCGCCGATCGGCAGCAGTTCGATGCCGGTCCGGCGCAGCGCGGTGAAGTGTCCGAACGCCCCCTGCTGGACGGCCTCCACCGCGTGCCAGCCGAACCGGGTGGCGAGCACCCGGTCCCGGGCGGTCGGGGTGCCGCCGCGCTGGACGTGGCCGAGGATGACCGGGCGGGCCTCCTTGCCGAGCAGGTTCTCCAGCTCGTGGGCGAGCCGGTTGCCGATCCCGCCGAAGGTCCGGTGGCCGTACTGGTCGACCTCGCCGTGGTCGAAGCGCATGGTGCCGGGCAGCGGGGAGGCGCCCTCGGCGACGGCGATGATGGCGAACTTCTTGCCGCGCGCGAAGCGGTCCTCGATTATCCGGGCCACCGCCTCGATGTCGAAGGGCTTCTCCGGGATCAGGATGCCGTGCGCACCGCCCGCCATGCCCGCGGTGAGGGTGATCCAGCCGGTGTGCCGGCCCATCAACTCGACCACCATGACGCGCTGGTGGGACTCGGCGGTGGTCTTCAGCCGGTCGATCGCCTCGGTCGCGACGTGCACGGCTGTGTCGAAGCCGAAGGTCACGTCGGTGGCGTCGATGTCGTTGTCGATGGTCTTCGGCACCCCGACCACGGGCAGTCCGGCGTCGCTGAACAGCTTGGCGGCGGTCAGCGTGCCCTCCCCGCCGATCGCGATCAGCGCGTCGATGCCGATCTCCCGGGCCAGCGTCTTGGCGTTCTCGACCGCCCAGGCGATCCGGTCCCGCCGCACCCGGGCCGAGCCCAGGATGGTGCCGCCGAGGGTGAGCAGGCCGGTGACGTCGTCGTGCGAGACCGTCCTGGTGCGGCCCTCGATCAGTCCGAGGAAGCCGTCCAGGATGCCGACGATCTCGTGTCCGTGGACGTCGGTGCCCCGGTGCACCACGGAGCGGATCACCGCGTTGAGGCCGGGGCAGTCGCCGCCGCTGGTCAGTACACCGATGCGCATGTCTGGTGTGCTCCCGCTCGCAGTGGGTCGGGCCACCCGCGCCGTGCGGGTGGGCTGGGGTGTCGCAAGCCTACGCACAACGCACCCTCGACACCCGTTCCCAGCGCACCGGAGCGTCACGCGCCGCCCGCCGTACGGGGATCGGCGCGGACCGCCCGCCGGGGCCCGCCTCCCGGGCCCCCGCCGGGGCCGGCGCGATCCGGGGGCGGGCCCTACTCGGCGAAGTGGTCCCAGCCGCCCACCCGGTCCCAGGGGGCGCCGTCCACCGTGACCCGGCCGCTGCGGCTGCCCGTCGGGCGGCCGGTCACCTCGCCCACCACCCGCCAGCGGGCCGGGAGTTGGACCCCGCGCGGGAAGGTGGCCACGATCGCGTGGTCCTCGCCGCCGGAGAGCACCCAGACCAACGGGTCCACGCCGACCGCCTGGCCGATGTCGGCCATCTGCGCCGGGACGTCGAAGTCGGCGGCCTTCAGGTCGATGTCCACCTCGCTGGCCCGGGCCACGTGGCCGAGGTCGGCGACCAGCCCGTCGCTCACGTCGATCATCGAGGTCGCGCCCAGCTCGGCCGCCGCCGGGCCCGCGTGGTACGGCGGTTCGGGCCGGCGGTGCGCCTCGACGAAGGCGCGCGGGGAGCGGAAGCCGCGCTGGAGCACGGTCAGGCCGGCGGCCGACCAGCCGAGCCAGCCGGTCACCGCGACCACGTCGCCGACCTGCGCACCGGAGCGGGTCACCGCCGCACGCCCCTGGAGGTCCCCGAGCGCCGTGATGGCCAGCATGACGGTGTCGCCGCGCACCACGTCGCCGCCGACCACCGTCGCCCCGGCCACCTGGCACTCGTCGCGCAGCCCGTCCATCAACTCGGTGGCCCAGGTGGTCGGCAGGTCCGCGGGAGTGACCAGACCGAGCAGTATCGCGGTCGGCACCGCCCCCATCGCGGCCACGTCGGCGAGGTTCTGGGCGGCGGCCTTGCGGCCCACGTCGTAGGCGGTGGACCAGTCCCGGCGGAAGTGCCGGTTCTCGATCAGGACGTCCGTGGTCGCCACCACCCGGCCGTCCGGAGCCCGTACCACCGCGGCGTCGTCACCCGGGCCGAGGTCGACCGCGTCGGTGAGCGGTACCCGGGCGGTCAGCTCCCTGATGAGGCCGAACTCGCCGAGCTCGCCCACGGTCCCCTGCATCTGCCGTCCTCTCGCGTTTCCATCCGTCTTCGGCCCCCGTCGCGCTCCCCCGCGCGCAGCGTACGCCCTTCCGGGGCCTCGGGGTCTCCCCTCCCCGGCCCGCTGCGAGGTAGCGTGGTGATCAGACTGCCGGTGAGCCCACCCACCCATGCGCCTGACCGGGCGATCACGGCGGCGATCCCCCCTCAACCGGCCGCCGGGAGGTCCCCGTGGTACAGGCATACATCCTGATCCAGACCGAGGTTGGCAAGGCCACCGCCGTGGCCCGGACCATCGCCGAGGTCCCCGGCGTACTCACCGCCGAGGACGTCACCGGCCCCTACGACGTGATCGTCAAGGCCGAGGCCGAGACGGTGGACGAACTGGGCCGACTGGTGGTGGCCCGGGTCCAGAAGGTCGAGGGCATCACCCGCACCCTCACCTGCCCGGTGGTGCACCTGTAGGCCGGTGCACCGGTGCGCCCGGGCCCCGGTGGCCCGGCGCACCGGCACGTCCGGCCACCCGGGCCCCGGTTACCATCGGCGGGTGGCCAGAGAACTCCGCGTCCCCGAGGCGCTGACCGCCCTGCCGGCCCCGGTCCGCTGGCTGGCCCTGCCCGTCGCCCTGACCTGCACCGTCGTGGCGCTGGTCGGCAGCTGGGGGCCGGCCGACCCGAAGGTCGAGGTCCCGCAGCCGGGCGGCCGGGCGGCCGGGTACTGCCGGTCGCTGGCCGCCGCGCTGCCGGCCGACCTGCTCGGGCACGCCCGCAACGACCCGTCGCCCGCCTCCCCGTACGTGGCCGCCTGGGGCGATTCCCCCCGGACGGTGCTGCGCTGCGGCATCGACCGGCCGGAGGAGCTGGACGGCGACCACGCCGCGGACTGGTCCCCGAGCGTCGACGGCGTCACCTGGTGGTCGCAGAAGCTCGCCGACGGCGGCTACCGCTTCGTGACGACCATGCGCGCCGCCTACGTCGAGGTGACCGTCCCGGCCGGGGCCGCGCAGAACCCCTTCGACCCGGCGGCCGCCCTGACCGGCGCGGTCAAGGCCAACGTCCCGGGCTGAGCCCGGCGGCGGGAGCCGCGCCCCGGGGGACGCACCGAGGGCGGGCCGGGAGCTCCCCGGCCCGCCCTCCGCGGCAGGACCCGCTAGCGCAGCCCGGTCGAGCGGCGCAGCGCCGTCCCGAGCAGCCGGTCGATCAGCTCCGGGTACGCGACCCCGCTGGCCTCCCACATCTTCGGGTAGGCCGAGATCGGGGTGAAGCCGGGCATGGTGTTGATCTCGTTGATCATCCAGGTGCCGTCCTCCAGCAGGAAGAAGTCCACCCGGGCCAGGCCCTCGCAGCCGAGCGCCTCGAAGGCCTCGACCGCCTGGCGCCGGATCTCGGCGAGCTCCTCGGCGGTCAGGTCCGCCGGGATCTTCACGTCCGAGGAGTCGATGTACTTGGCCTCGAAGTCGTAGAAGTCGAAGCCCTCGCCGACCAGGATCTCGCCGGCCACGCTGGCCCGCGGGCCGTCCTCGAACTCCAGCACGCCGCACTCGATCTCGCGGCCGGTCACGCCGGCCTCGATGATGAGCTTGGGGTCGTGCCGGCGGGCCTCCTCGATCGCGGCGTCGAGGTCGGCCAGGTCCTTCACCTTGGTGATGCCGATGCTGGAGCCGGCCCGGCAGGGCTTCACGAACAGCGGCAGACCCAGCTCGGCGGCCCGCTCGCGCACCGCCGCGCGGCCCGCCTCGGACTCCCAGTCGCGCGGCCGCACGATGGTGTAGCGGCCGACGTTCAGGCCGTGCGAGGCCAGGATCCGCTTGGCGAACTCCTTGTCCATGCCGGCCGCGCTCGCCAGCACGCCGTTGCCGACGTACGGGACGCCGGAGAGCTCCAGCAGGCCCTGGAGCGTGCCGTCCTCGCCCCACGGGCCGTGCAGCAGCGGGAACACCACGTCGACCTCGCCGAGGGCCTTGGGGGCGCTGCCCGGCTCGGTCAGGACCACCTCGCGGCTGCCCGGGGAGACCGGCAGCGCGACCTGGCCGTCGACGCCCTCGGCGACGTGCGCCACGTCCGGCAGCCGCCCGTCGGTGATGGCCATCCGGGCCGGCTCGTCGCTGGTCAGCGCCCAGCGGCCCTCGTGCGTGATGCCGATCGGCAGCACGTCGTACTTGTCGCGGTCGATCGCCCTGAGCACACTGCCCGCGGTGGAGACCGAGATCGCGTGCTCGGAGCTGCGCCCGCCGAAGACCAGCGCGACGCGCGGCTTCCGGTCGGGCCGGTTCGGGGAGGACTGTTCGATGCTCATATCGGGTTTGAGACTACCGTGCGAGGCCCTGCCGGAAGGCAGGCACCACCGGGGAGTCGGCGGTCCCGCGGGGGCCGGGCGGGCGCCGCGGCCCCGGGCCGCGGCCCGCCGGACTCAGCGCCGCTCGGCCTTCGCCGAACGCGACATCAGCGTCTGCAGCGCCTCCTGGGTCGGCCGCCCGTTGTGCACCACGTCCACCACGGCCTCGACGATCGGCATGTCGACCCCGTTGCGCCGGGCCAGGTCCAGGACCGACTCGCAGGACTTGACGCCCTCGGCGGTCTGCCGGGTGGCCGCGATGGTCTCCGCGAGCGACATGCCCCGGCCCAGGTTCATCCCGAAGGTGTTGTTGCGCGACAGCGGCGAGGAGCAGGTGGCCACCAGGTCGCCCATCCCGGCGAGTCCGGCGAAGGTGTGCGGGTCCGCGCCCAGCACCTCGCCGAGCCGGGTGGTCTCGGCCAGCCCTCGGGTGATCAGGGTCGCCTTGGTGTTGTCCCCGAGTCCCATGCCGGCCGCCATGCCGACCGCCAGGCCGATCACGTTCTTGACCGCGCCGCCGAGTTCGCAGCCCACCACGTCGGTGTTGGTGTACGGCCGGAAGTACGGCGTGTGGCAGGCCGCCTGGAGCCGCTTGGCGACCGCCTCGTCGGAGCAGGCGACCACGCTGGCCGCGGGCTGCCGGTTGGCGATCTCCTTGGCCAGGTTGGGCCCGCTGACCACCGCGACGCGCTCCGGGCCGACCCCGGTGACCTCGTCGATCACCTCGCTCATCCGCTTGGCGGTGCCGAGTTCGATGCCCTTCATCAGGCTCACCAGCACGGTCTGCGGCTCGATCAGCGGCGTCCAGGCGGCCAGGTTGTCGCGCAGCGTCTGCGAGGGCACCACGAGCACCGCGAAGTCGGCGCCGGCCAGCGCCTCGGCGGCGTCGGTGGTCGCCCGCACGGTGTCGGGCAGCCGGACGCCCGGGAGGTAGTCCGGGTTCTCGTGGGTGGAGTTGACGGCGTCCACCAGCTCCTGGCGGCGGGCCCACAGCACGACCTCGCAGCCCGCGTCGGCGAGCACCAGCGCGAACGCGGTGCCCCAGGAGCCGGTCCCCATCACGGCGCAACGGATCACTTGCCGGCCTCCTCGGTGCCCTTGCCCCGCTCGCCCTTGGCGCGCCGGCGCTCGGCCAGCGCCGCCGCGGCACGCTCCCGGGCGGCCCTGCGCATGTCGTAGCGCTCGGCGGGCGGTTCCTCGCCGCGGACCTCCGCCAGCACGGCGGTGATCGCCGTCATGATGTCCTCGGTGGCGTCGGCGAGCACCTGGGCGGTGAGTTCCTGCCCCCGGTACTTGCTCAGGTCCACCGCGGGCCCGGCCGCGACGGTGACCCGGTGCCGCGGGAACAGGTTGAACCTGCCCTTCCCGAGACCGGGCCGGCCGTACGGCGGGATGATCTCGTGGGCGCCCCAGTGCGCGACCGGGATGACCGGCGCACCGGTCATCAGCGCGACCCGGGCGACACCGCTCTTGCCGGTCATCGGCCACAGGTCCGGGTCCCGGGTGAGCGTGCCCTCCGGGTAGAACTGCACGCACTGGCCGCTGTTGACCGCGTCGATCGCGGCCCGGAACGCCTGCGCGGCGTCGGTGGACTCGCGGAACACGGGAATCTGACCGGTTTTGCGCAGCATGAATCCGATGAAGGGGACCGAGAACAGCGAGGACTTGCCGAGAATGCGCGGCGGACGTCCGCTGTTGTACTGCCAGTGCGCGTAGATCACCGGATCGATGATCGAATTGTGGTTCACCGCGGCGATGAAGCCGCCGTTCTTCGGAATGTGCTCCCAGCCCCGCCAGTCGGGCTTCACCAGGGCGGTCGTCACCGGCTTCACCAGCACGGCCGCGAAGCGGTACCAGATGCCGTAGTCGGCGTTGCCGAACTTGGCGTACGAGCGGCGGGCCACCCCAGCTCCTTCTCATCCGATGCGGCACGGATTACCGCGGTCATGGCGTCCCGGTGCCGCGCACCGATTCCACCGGTGCCCGGGCCACGGGCGCGGAACAGTGTCGCCCGCCCGATCACCGGCTGTCGAGCAACCGCGCCAACCCGCCCGGCGGGCGTGATCAAACGCACGTCCGCACAGCTCGGACGGCCTGGCGAGGGCTCCGGGACCGGCGCCAGAATGACGCCGATGACCCAGGACACCGTACGCCCCAGCGGGGCCGTCGCGCCCCCCGCACCCACCGCCGGCTGGTCGCTGGTGCTTCCGCTCAAGCCGCTCACCATGGCGAAGAGCAGACTGGCGCCGTACGCCGGACCGCACCGGGCCGACCTGGCCCTGTCCTTCGCCCTGGACACCGTCACCGCCGCCCTGGCCACCCCCGGGGTCGGCCGGGTCCTGGTGGTCACCCGCGACGCCGCGGCCGGCGCCCGGCTGACCGCGCTCGGCGCCCTGGTGGTCGCCGACGAGCCCGACGGAGGCCTCAACCGGGCGCTGGCGCACGGCGCCGAGCGCGCCCTGGCCCTGGCCCCGCGGGCCCCGCTGGCGGTGCTCTCGGCGGACCTCCCGGCGCTGCGTCCGGCCGAACTGGCCCGGGTGCTGGGCGCGGTGCCGGCGGACGGCCGGGCCTTCCTGCCTGACACCCCCGGCCTCGGCACCACGCTGCTCGCCTGCGCCCCCGGCCGTCCGCTCTCCCCCGCCTTCGGGGACGGCTCACGGGCCCGGCACGCGGCCGGCGGGGCGCTCGAACTGCGCCTCGCGGACGTGGAGTCGGTGCGCCGGGACGTGGACACCGGGACGGACCTCGGCGAGGCCGCGGCGCTCGGCCTCGGACCGCACACCAGCGCGCTGTTCGCCCGGCTGAGCCTTTCCTGAGCCCTCCCGGCCGCCGCCCGGGCACCGCCCGGAGCCGCCCCGGCGCGTCCCGGCCCGGGCGTCGACCTGCTCCCGGGCCGGGGCCGGCCCGCTCGCTATGCTGCTCGCATGCAGGCCACCTCGTTCACCTTCGACCCCGCCACCCGGGCCGGCTCCGTGCTGCTCGACGACGGGACCCCGGTGCCGTTCGACGCGGCCGCCTTCGACGCCGGCGGCCTGCGGCTGCTGCGCCCCGGCCAGCGGGTGCGGATCCGCACCGAGGGCACCGGCGAGGCCCGCCGGGTGGTCTTCGTGACGCTCCAGACCTTCCCGGACCCCGCCGAGGGCTGACGGCCCCGTCCGGCGCCGTCGGGCCCGGCCGGACCGGCCCGCGGGCCATCCCGCCGCACCGCCCGGAACTCCCCCGCGCCGCCGCACGCCGTCGATTCCTGACTAAGCGCCCGGAAATCGAAAGAGCCGCGGCGACCCGTCTCCGCGAATTCACGGAAGGGGGTGCCGCGGCTCTGAGCCGAAGGCCGTCCTGGGACGGTCGCGCGGGACTTACTTGGCAGAGGTCTTGCGCGCGGTGGTCTTGCGGGTGGCGGTCTTCTTCGCCGGCGCCGTCTTCTTGGCCGTGGCGGTCGCCTTCTTGGCGGTGGCCGTGGTCTTCTTGGCGGCGGCCGTGGTGGTCGCCTTCTTCGCCGCGGCCGTCTTCTTGGTCGCGGCGGCCTTGGTCGCGGTCGCCGTGGTCTTCTTCGCGGCGGTGGTCTTCGCGGCCGTGGTCTTGGCGGCGGTGGCCTTGACGGCCGTGGTCTTCGCGGCGGTCTTCTTGGCGGTCGCCGTGGTCTTCTTGGCGGCGGCCGTGGTGGTCGCCTTCTTGACGGCGGCCGTGGTGGCCGTCTTCTTGGCGGCGGCCTTCTTGGCGGCCGGGGCGGCGGCGGCAGCAGCGGCGGCGCGCTTGGTGGCGGCACGCTTGGCGGCCGGGGTGGCGGCCACGCCGCTCTTGCCCGGGGTGAGGGAGCCCTTGGGGGCCTTCTTCACCGAGGGGCCTTCCTTCGGCAGCTTCTTGCTGCCGCTGACCAGGTCCTTGAAGCCCTGACCCGGACGGAAGCGCGGGACCGAGGTCTTCTTGACCTTGACCCGCTCGCCGGTCTGCGGGTTGCGGGCGAAGCGCGCGGAGCGCTCCACCTTCTCGAAGGTGCCGAACCCGGTGACCGAGACCCGGTCACCGGCCACAACGGCACGGACCATGGTGTCGAGCACTGCGTCGACGGCCTCTGCGGCAGCCTTGCGACCGCCCAGCTGCTCGGCCACCGCTTCGACAAGCTGAGCCTTGTTCACGTCTTCCCCTTCGGAAACGGGCGCCGGATGATTCCATCCGTTCTTTTCGCACGTTAGGTATGTATCTGCGGACTTTCAATTACCAAACGCGCGAATCACCCTAGTGTCGCAATGGATTTGCGCGTCGGCGACCTCAGTCGAGCGGCGGGGGCCGCTCGTCGAGGTCATGTACAAAGCGACTCAACCGCCTTGCCGCCTCCGGAAGATCGCGCTTGGCGGCCTCGGTGACGATGAGGAGTTGACGGGTGAGAGCGGTCTTTGCATCGGCAGACACGTTCAGCGCATGCACGCGGGCGTGAGCTTGCTTCAACCGCTCGGCCACAAGCGCGTAGAGCGCTGCGACTTCCTGGTCGTCCGGCCCCTCAGCTGGTGCGGAGGTGACGTCCGGCCGATCGTCAATTCGGCGTTCGGATGGCCGGCCCATGGAGTCCTCAGCCGCGGGTTCGCCGCCCGCGTACGGAGGTTCATGGTGCCGGTGCATGTACTGATTGTGCCATCTACCCGCAGTTGTACTTGCGCGGGCCCCTCTTCCGCAAAGCCAAATGGGCAATCCGGGGCGGGCCGCGGCGCTAACTCGTGCTCCGGAACGACGGATGGCCCGGCCCCCCCGAGGGGGGCACGGGCCATCCGGTGGATCGTCAGAATGCTTGTTCTGAGGGGAACTCAGGCGACCGGCAGAGTACGGGGCTTGAAGGCCGGACGGGTCTCCTCGAAGGCCGCGATGTCGGCCTCGTTCCGCAGGGTGATGCTGATGTCGTCCAGGCCGTTGAGCAGCCGCCACCGGACGTTGTCGTCCAGTTCGAAGGCCGCGACGACGCCCTCGGCACGCACTTCGCGCGCCTCCAGGTCAACGGTGATCTCGGCCGAAGGGTCACTCTCCGTGAGCGCCCAGAGCCGTTCCACGGTCTCCTGCGGCAGGACGACCGTCAGCAGGCCGTTCTTCAGGGAGTTGCCCCGGAAGATGTCGGCGAAGCGCGACGAGACGACCGCGTGGAAGCCGTAGTTCTGGAGCGCCCAGACGGCGTGCTCCCGGGAGGAGCCGGTGCCGAACTCGGGGCCGGCCACCAGGACCGTGGCGCCCTGCCGCTCGGGCCGGTTGAGGATGAACGACTCGTCCTTGCGCCAGGCCTCGAACAGGCCGCCCTCGAAACCGGATCGGGTGACCTTCTTGAGCCAGTGGGCCGGGATGATCTGGTCGGTGTCCACGTTGCTGCGGCGCAGCGGCACGGCCCGGCCGGTGTGGGTGGTGAACTTCTCCATGGCTCAGGCCTCCACGGCAGCGACGTCGGCGGACAGGTCGGAGGGGGCGGCGAGACGGCCCAGGACGGCGGTCGCGGCGGCGACCTGCGGGGAGACCAGGTGGGTACGGCCGCCCTTGCCCTGCCGGCCCTCGAAGTTGCGGTTCGAGGTGGAGGCGCAGCGCTCCCCCGGGGCGAGCTGGTCGGGGTTCATGCCCAGGCACATCGAGCAGCCCGCGTGGCGCCACTCGGCACCGGCCGCGGTGAACACCTTGTCCAGGCCCTCCTCGACGGCCTGGAGGGCGACCCGGACGGAGCCGGGGACCACCAGCATCCGGACGCCGTCGGCGACCCGGCGGCCCTCCACGACGGCCGCGGCGGCCCGCAGGTCCTCGATCCGGCCGTTGGTGCAGGAGCCGACGAAGACGGCGTCGACCTTCACCTCGCGCAGCGGGGTGCCGGCCTCCAGGCCCATGTACGCCAGGGCGTTCTCGGCGGCCAGGCGCTCCTGCGGGTCGGCGAAGGACGCCGGGTCCGGCACCTCGGCGCCCAGCGGGGCGCCCTGGCCCGGGTTGGTGCCCCAGGTGACGAACGGGGTCAGCTCGCTCGCGTCGATGAAGATCTCGTGGTCGAAGACCGCGTCCTCGTCGGTGCCCAGGGTCCTCCAGTACGCGACGGCGGCGTCCCAGTCCTCGCCCTGCGGGGCGTGCGGGCGGCCCTGGAGGTACGCGAAGGTGGTCTCGTCCGGGGCGATCATGCCCGCCCGGGCGCCGGCCTCGATCGACATGTTGCAGACGGTCATCCGGGCCTCCATGGACAGGCTCCGGATCGCCGAACCGCGGTACTCCAGGACGTAGCCCTGGCCGCCGCCGGTGCCGATCTTCGTGATGACGGCCAGGATCAGGTCCTTGGCGGTGACGCCCTCGGGCAGCTCGCCCTCGACGGTGATCGCCATCGTCCGGAACGGCGCCAGCGGCAGGGTCTGGGTGGCCAGCACGTGCTCGACCTGGCTGGTGCCGATGCCGAACGCCAGTGCGCCGAAAGCGCCGTGGGTCGAGGTGTGGGAGTCACCGCAGACCACGGTCATGCCGGGCTGGGTCAGGCCGAGCTGCGGGCCGACGACGTGCACGACGCCCTGCTCGACGTCGCCGAGCGAGTGGATCCGGACGCCGAACTCGGCGGCGTTCCTGCGCAGGGTCTCCAACTGCACCCTGGAGACCGGGTCGGCGATCGGCTTGTCGATGTCCAGGGTGGGGGTGTTGTGGTCCTCGGTGGCGATCGTCAGATCGGTGCGGCGGACCGTGCGGCCGGCCAGCCGCAGCCCGTCGAAGGCCTGCGGGCTGGTGACCTCGTGGAGCAGGTGCAGGTCGATGAAGAGGAGGTCGGGTTCGCCCTCCGCGCGCCGCACGACGTGGTCGTCCCAGACCTTCTCTGCGAGTGTCCGTCCCATCGGATTCCCTCCAGCCGGCCGCGTTGCCGGCCTTCTCGTGTCGTCGAGGTCAAAGCGTGTGCGCCGCCCTGAGACTCCCGGGCCGCTCCCGTCCAGAGTGGCGCTTTTCGCCGGAGATTGAACTTGTGTCTCGCGGAGTGAGACCGCAGTCTTAGCGCATGGACAGCGCTCCGCCCCCGTCCGCCGCCGGGCGGCAGGACCCCGCGGAAAGCCCGAAGGGCCCCGTGGAAAGCCGGAAGGGCCCCGCTCGGAACGGAGCGGGGCCCTTCGGGGCATTTCCGGGGAAAG
The DNA here is from genome assembly GCF_042798815.1 of Kitasatospora sp. NPDC057738. NCBI lineage: Bacteria > Bacillati > Actinomycetota > Actinomycetes > Kitasatosporales > Streptomycetaceae > Kitasatospora > Kitasatospora sp. NPDC057738. The sequence continues at coordinate 91,209 of NZ_JBHVJT010000033.1, forward strand.
CAAAAAGACCCCGGGGACCGGGGTCTTTCCAATTTCTGGCTGGGGTACCAGGACTCGAACCTAGACTAAATGAACCAGAATCACTCGTGCTGCCAATTACACCATACCCCAACACAAAGCAAGGGCCGATGGGCGAGCCCACCGGCTTCCTGCTCTGAAGTACCCCCGACCGGATTCGAACCGGCGCTACTGCCGTGAGAGGGCAGCGTGCTAGGCCGCTACACAACGGGGGCTTCCTGGCGATCCCTTGCGGGATCAGTACCCCCGACCGGATTCGAACCGGCGCTACTGCCGTGAGAGGGCAGCGTGCTAGGCCGCTACACAACGGGGGCTTTCCAGGTGATCCCTTGCGGGATCAGTACCCCCGACCGGATTCGAACCGGCGCTACTGCCGTGAGAGGGCAGCGTGCTAGGCCGCTACACAACGGGGGCTTGATCTTCTTTTGTGGTGCTGTACTCACGTACTGCGCTGGGGTACCAGGACTCGAACCTAGACTAAATGAACCAGAATCACTCGTGCTGCCAATTACACCATACCCCACCAGAGTTGAACCCTCGCGGGCCCTTCTCAGGCGTTGCGCCTCTCGGTCGGTCCCTTCCGAGGGGCTTTCGTTCCCTCGTCCGTTCCCTCCCGGGCGGCGCAGAAAGAACATTACCCGACGTCGGCCCCGGGTCCAAAATCGATAACCCCAGGCAGCGGCCGGGAGGCCTGCGGACGGCCTCCGGGTACGCCGCGGGGCCGGCACGAAAACGGGCCCCCCGCCCTCTCCGCGCCCCCCCCCAGCGGACCGCCGGGCGTCCCGGGTGGCCCCCCGCCCCCACCACGTCTCCCGGTTTCCCCACAACTCCCTCGACCCTA
>NZ_JBHVJT010000034.1:0-2009 GCF_042798815.1 Kitasatospora sp. NPDC057738
GCCCGGGCCCGTGCCGCGGCGGGCGGCTCGGGCGGGCGTCCGGGGGCCGGCACGCTCTGCCGGCCGTTCTCCTGCTGGGCCGGTGCGGGTGCGGGGGCGGTCCGTGCGGGTCGTGTGCCGCGGGCGCCGCCGGGGTTCCCGGCGGCCGAACCGCGCGCCGCCAGTTCGCTGAGCCGCTCGTGCAGCGCGGCGGCTCCGGGGCGTTCGGCGGGTTCCTTGGCCAGGCAGGCCCGGATGAGCGGTGCCAGTTGCGGCGGTACGGCGGAGAGGTCGGGCTCCTCGTGGACGACCCGGTACAGCATCACTTCGGAGGACGCCCCGGAGCCGAACGGGGTGTCCCCCGTGAGTGCGTACGCGAGGGTGGCCCCGAAGGCGAAGACGTCGGTGGCGGGTGTGACGGCGACCCCGCGGACCTGCTCGGGCGCGAGGAAGCCGGGGGAGCCGACCGCGGTGCCGACGTGGGTGAGCGTGCTGGCGCCGCGCGACCACGCGATGCCGAAGTCGATGATCCGCGGGCCTCGGGGCGAGAGCAGGATGTTGGACGGCTTGAGGTCCCGGTGGACCACTCCCGCCTCGTGCACCTTGACCAGTCCGTCGGCGAGCGCGGCCCCGATCCGGGCGGCCTCGGGCCAGTTGAGCGGTCCTTCGTCGCCGACCCGCTTGTAGAGCGAGGGCCCCGGCACGTACGCGGTGGCCAGCCAGGGCCGTTCGGTCTCGATGTCCGAGCCGACCACGCGCGCGGTGCAGCCGCCCCGGATCCGGGAGGCGGCGGCGATCTCGCGGGCGAAGCGGGTGCGGAACTCCTGGTCCTCGGCGAGCTCGGCGCGGATCAGCTTGAGGGCGACGCGCTGCCCGCGGCGGTCGGAGCCGAGGTAGACCACGCCCATGCCGCCGGCGCCCAGTCGCCGGTGCAGGCGGTACGGCCCGACGATGCGGGGGTCCTCACGCCTCAGCCGCATCATCGCCATGTTTCGTTCCCCGTCAGCCTGTGGGTGAGGCCCCGTCGGTTGGGCCATCGTCAGTTCCTGTCTGGCACAGCTTACGGACTGCCCGCTGCGGTGTGCTGATACGCAACACCTGAAGCCACCGTGCGATTGTCGGATCTTGCGTTGACCTGCAGGTCACAAGGACGTCGAAGGGCTTCTCGGGGTTGCCCCTCAGGGTTCCCTCGGGGGTCGGATGAGCCTTCCGTCCCCCTGCGGTAGTAGGCCCCGAGTCGGATCGTCATCCTCCCGGACGTCCGAGGAACAGTACGACGGCATGACGCCCGGAGGACCCTCCGGCCAATAGCGTTGTGTCCAGCGGTGGACGGGGAGCTCGTCCCCCGAGGTAAGCCGTCCACCGCGCCAACTCGACCGGATCAGGAGCAAGGACATGGCACCGCAGATCACGGGAACCCCCCGCCGTCGGCCGGCCTCCGTCCAGTCCCGGTCCACCGAGCAGCCCACGCGGCACCCCGCCGTTGCGCTGGCCATGGCCCTGCCGTGCGCCGTGCTCCTGGTGCTGCTGTTCGGCGGGTGGGAGCAGATGGCGAACCAGGCCCAGGCCGTCGCCGATCTGATCACCCGCTGAGCGGGGAAAGAAGGACTCCGGCCCCGAGGCCGGTCGAAGACGGGCACCGAACCCCTGGGGACGGGGAGCGGTGCCGCCGGGGAGGCCGCGGCCGCGATGACACGCGGACGGGCGAGAGCGGTGCGCAGAGCGCCCCGGCAGGCGGAGACGCCGCGTACGGACGTCGGTGAGGGCGTCCGTACGCGGCTCTTCTCTTTTCCCAGCCCTGTTCTCGCCGGCCGAGTCGCCGGCCGCCCCGGCCGCCCCGGTCGTCCGGGACGCCCCGGTCGTCCGGGCCCGGGGAACCACCGGAACGGGACGACAAAAGGCCGGGGCCGCGATCCTCATGGATCGCGGCCCCGGCCGTTACTGTGCGCGATACTGGGATTGAACCAGTGACCCCTACCGTGTCAAGGTAGTGCTCTCCCGCTGAGCTAATCGCGCCTGATGTGGCGGTC
>NZ_JBHVJT010000034.1:2109-24701 GCF_042798815.1 Kitasatospora sp. NPDC057738
AGCAGACCCTGGAGGGTCCGACGTGCGCGATACTGGGATTGAACCAGTGACCCCTACCGTGTCAAGGTAGTGCTCTCCCGCTGAGCTAATCGCGCCTGGTGCGGCGGTGTTGCAGCAGACCCCGGAGGGCCCGTTACTGTGCGCGATACTGGGATTGAACCAGTGACCCCTACCGTGTCAAGGTAGTGCTCTCCCGCTGAGCTAATCGCGCCTGATGTGGCGGTCCTGCAGCAGACCCCGGAGGATCCGACGTGCGCGATACTGGGATTGAACCAGTGACCCCTACCGTGTCAAGGTAGTGCTCTCCCGCTGAGCTAATCGCGCGGGGAGGCCCCCGGTCGAACCGGGGGACCTCTTGGAGGTGGAGACGGGATTTGAACCCGTGTACACGGCTTTGCAGGCCGTTGCCTCGCCTCTCGGCCACTCCACCAGGCAACGCATGAAGAACGATCTTACACTGTTCTCCATCGAGCGGACGACGAGATTCGAACTCGCGACCCTCACCTTGGCAAGGTGATGCTCTACCAACTGAGCCACGTCCGCCTGTCTTCCGGGGGGCTTCACCGCTTTTCTTCGGCTGCGCTCCCTGGCGACGTGTTGAACTCTAGCGGATTCCCGGGCCAGCTAAAAATCCGTTCCCGCAGCATGCCGAGGGGATGGCCGGTGAGCGCCGTCCCGTCAGCGCTCCCGGACGGCCACCGGCCGCCACCTGCGGCGCTCCCGGACGATCATCCGCAGGTCACCCGGCGCACACCCGCGTGACGCACGCAGCTGCTCGTGCGCGGGGCGCGAACCGGACCGGGCCCACGCCCCCCGACCTACACTTCAGGCACCGCCGCCCAGCACCACCGCGCAGGAGAACCGTGTCCGGCCACCCCGACCCCCGCACCCCGCTCGCCCGCTTCGGCGGCCGCCTGGCCACCGGACTGCGCGACGTCACCTCGGACCCGGCCGCCCTGGACTCCGCCGGCTACTGGGCCGTCGCCCACGACTTCGAGGGCCGGCTGACCTGCGCCCGCTTCGACCAGGTCCGCCCGGCCCCCGCCCCACCCTCCGGCGCGGGCTGGCGCGGACCGGAGGCCGGCAGCTGGCACAGCTCCCTCGACCGCACCGCCTACACCGCGGGCGTCCGCCGCATCCGCGAGCACATAGCCGCCGGCGAGGTCTATCAGGCCAACCTCTGCCGGGTGCTCTCCGCACCGCTGCCCGACCCGGACCTCAGCGACGTCGACGCGCTCACCGGCCTCCTCGCCCACGGCAACCCCGCCCCCTACGCCGGCACCGTCCGCCTGCCCGGGCACGGCGTCGAGATCGCCACCGCCTCACCCGAGCTCTACCTGCGCCGCACCGGCCGCACCGTCTCCTCCGGCCCGATCAAGGGCACCGGCCGCACCGAGGACGACCTCCTCGAGAAGGACCACGCCGAGAACGTGATGATCGTCGACCTGGTCCGCAACGACCTCGGCCGGGTCTGCGCGACCGGCAGCGTCACCGTCCCCGACCTCTGCGCCGTCGAGAAGCACCCCGGCCTGGTCCACCTGGTCTCCACCGTCGAGGGCACCCTGCGCGACGGAGCCGGCTGGCCCGAGCTCCTCGCCGCCACCTTCCCGCCGGGCTCCGTCACCGGCGCCCCCAAGTCCAGCGCCCTGCGGATCATCGAGGCCCTGGAGACCGCCCCGCGCGGCCCGTACTGCGGCGCCGTCGGCTGGGTCGACGCCGACCGCGGCGAGGCCGAACTCGCCGTCGGCATCCGCACGTTCTGGATCGACCGGGCGGACCCCGGCGCGCCCGTCCTGCGCTTCGGCACCGGCGCCGGCATCACCTGGGGCTCCGACCCCGAGCGGGAATGGGCCGAAACCGAACTGAAGGCCGCCCGCCTCGTCGCGATAGCGTCGGGCGGCGAACCCGGTGGCGAATCCGGCACCGGATCCGACCCGACCGGGGCCTGCGCCCCCACCGCCTAGGAGCAGCACCCGATGCACAACCGCACCACGAGCTGGGTCAACGGCTCCCTCGTCGACTCCGCCGACGCGGCCGTCTCGGTCCTCGACCACGGCCTCACCACCGGCGACGGCGTCTTCGAGACCCTGAAGACGGTCGACGGCCGGGCCTTCGCGGTCACCCGCCACCTGGACCGGCTCACCCGCTCCGCCCGCGGCCTCGGCCTGGCCGACCCCGATCACGACCTGGTCCGCGAGGCCTGCGCCCAGGTGCTCGCCGCCAACCCCGCGCCGCTCGGCCGCCTGCGCGTCACCTACACCGGCGGCAACAGCCCGCTCAGCTCCGAGCGCGGCACCGCCGGCCCCACCCTGGTCGTCGCCCTCAGCGCGATCGGCCACCGCCCCGACGAGACCGCCGTCGCCGTCGTCCCCTGGCGCCGCAACGAGCACAGCGCCGTCGCCGGCCTCAAGACCACCTCGTACGCGGAGAACGTCGTCGCCCTGGCCGCCGCCCACCGCGCCGGCGCCTCGGAGGCCCTGCTCGCCAACACCGCCGGACGGCTCTGCGAGGGCACCGGATCCAACGTCTTCGTGGTCCTCGGCGGCCGCCTGCTCACCCCCGCCCTCGCCTCCGGCTGCCTGGCCGGCATCACCCGGCAGCTCGTCGTCGACTGGTGCGGCGCCGAGGAGGCCGACCTGCCGCTCAGCGTCCTCCAGGACGCCGAGGAGGTCTTCCTGACCTCCACCACCCGCGACGTCCAGGCCGTCACCCGCGTCGACGACCGCGAACTGCCCGGCATCGGCCCCGTCACCGCCAAGGCCATGGCCGTCTTCACCGAGCGCAGCGGCGACGACCTCGACCCGTGATCCCCGTCCGGGAGAGCGTCCCGGAGGAACGCCGGGGAAGCGCACCGGCCGCGTGGATAACCCCCCGTGCAAGGGGAAGGGACCACCACATGACCACCACGCTGCGCCCCGAGGGCCCGGAGACACCCACCGCGGCCGGCGGCCGCACCAGACGCTGGCTGATCCTCGCGAACGGCCGGCCGGTCGGCGCGCTGCGCACCACCGCCGACCCGCAGGGCGATCAACTCTGGGGCCGGATATCCGAGTTGGAGATCACCGAGGGGCGCGGCCGGGGTCGGGGAACGTTCGGCGGGCTGGCCGCCGAGGAGGTGCTGCGCACCTGGGGCTGCACCCGGGTCGACGTCGGCGTCCCGGAGCCGGCCGCGGCGGCCCGGGGGCTCGCCGTGACGCTCGGGTACACCGAGCGGGCCCTGGCCATGTCCAAGCGGCTGACAGTCGCCCCGGACCTGCCCGCGGGGCTGAGCGTGCGCCCGTTCGACCGGAGGGCCGAGATCCGGGACTGGTTCGACCGGTCCGTGCAGGACTACGTCCGCATGATGGTGGCTTCCGGCCTCACCGAGGAACAGGCCCGCGCCCGCTCGGGCGGCGGGCCGCAGAACCCGGCGGCCCCGGACCCGGAGGCCCCGGGCATGGTCCTGCGCCGTCTGTACGGCGCCGACGGCGGGGAGGAGCCGTACGGCCTGCTCTGGCTGCAGCCGCGGCTGCGCGACCTGCCGGACGGCGAACCGCTCGCCTGGGTGATGAAGGTCGAGGTGTCCCCGGCCCACCAGGGCCAGGGACACGGACGCACGCTGATGCTGCTCGCCGAACGCGAGTGCCTGGCCGCCGGAGTGCGGAACCTCGGCCTCAACGTCTTCTCCGGCAACGAGGTCGCCATCCGGCTCTACACCTCGCTCGGCTACCGGGTCACCGAGCGCCTCTACGGCAAGCAGCTGTGACCCGGCGTGTCGTCAGGAAGCCTTCGCCGCCTCGATGACGGCCACGATCCGCTCGCGCAGCCCGTCCTGGCTCTTGCCGCCGTCGAGGCGCTTCCCGCCGATCACGTACGTCGGCGTGCCGGTGACCCCGATCGCCTTGCCCTCGGCCTGGTCGGCGTCGACGGTCAGCATGTGCCGGCCGTCGATCAGCGCGGTGTCCACCTCGTCGACGTCCGCCCCGACCTCCCGGGCCACGTCCAGCAGCACCTGCTGCCCGCGCGCGTCCAGCTCCGCGGTACGGGCCAGCAGCGCCTCCACGAACGGCCAGCCCAGCCCCTGCGCGAACGCCTCCTCGGCCGCTTCCGCGGCGGCGTAGGCGTGCTTGTGCTTCTCCAGCGGGAAGTGCCGCACCTCCACGGGCAGCGCGTCGCCGTACTGCGCGCGCAGCGCCCGTACGTCGTCCAGCGCGGTGTGGCAGTCCGGGCACTGGAGGTCGCACCAGAACTCGAGGCGGGGGAGGGAACCATCGATCATTCCCCCAGTGTTCCACTAGTGGGCGCCCGCTCCGGCCGGAGGTGCGCCCGAGGGCGGACCGAGAGGAAGGCACCGATGACCAGGACGACCGGACACGAAGGAGCGGCACCGTGCTGAGCGCGGCGATCAGCTTCGTCCTCACCGCGGGCGGGGTGGCCTTCGCCGGGCTGCGGGCCTACCGGCGGCGCTTCCTGTCGGCGACCCGCTGGTTCGCGGTGGCCCTGCTGCCCGCCGGGCTCTACCTGACCGGCCTGTTCCCGCTGGCGAGCACGATCGGCCGGGAGTTCGCCGACTGGGCGACCAAGCTGGTCCTCGACCCGCGGGTGTGGACCGGCATCGCGCTGCTCGGCGTCTCGGCGGTGCTGCTGGTCACCACCCGCTGGGTGGGCCGCCGGGGCGCCGGGGCGGTGGAGAGCGCCCAGGAGCGCCCGGAGCGCCCGGAGCGCCCGGCCGCGGCCGGGCCGGCGCCCGAGCGTCCGGCGGTGGCGCCGACGCCCAGGGCCCCGAAGAAGCCGGCCGCGGGCAAGCGGGAGGACGGCCTCGGCGACTTCGCCGACATCGAGGAGATCCTCCGCAAGCGCGGGATCTGAACGGGAGGACCGGCCGGTCAGGCGGAGGGGACGGCCTCCGCCGACCGCTGCCGCGCCCGGTAGGCGGCGACGTGCAGCCGGTTGCCGCAGGTGCGGCTGTCGCAGTAGCGCCGTGAGCGGTTCCGGGAGAGGTCCACGAAGACCCGCGCGCAGTCCGGCGCCTCGCAGCGGCGCAGCCGCTCCCGCTCGCCCGCCATGAGGATGAGGGCCAGCGCCATGCCCAGCTCGGCCGCCAGGTGGTCGCCGAGGGCGGCGTGCGGCGCGAAGTAGTGGATGTGCCAGTCGTGGTCGTCGTGGTTGGTCAGCCGGGGCGTCGTCCCGGCGGCCGCGACGATGGAGTTGACCAGCTCCGCGGCCTGCGCGGTGGACTCCGTCGCGAACACCTCGCGCAGCCGGGTGCGCAGCTCGTGCACCCGCCGCAGGTCGTCCTCGGTCAGCGAGTCGATCTCGCTGATCTCCCGGCGGACCACGAAGGCGTCCAGCGCGGCGACGTCCGGCAGCCGCTCGGCGCCGCACACCTCGGGTGCGGTGTTGAGCAGCTCCACGAGGAGGCTCAGCGCGCACTCGGTGTCATGGGTGATCAGCACGTTGGGGGCTCCTCGCGCAGGGGACTCCGATACCCCGCGTCCACGGTTACCCCAGACCATACCGGGCCTTGTGCCGGTAGGGCGGCGCCTTCTTTCGAAGATGTGTGCGCAGTCCGACAAGGCGTCCGAAACCGGGCGCCGCCGGGGCCGGCCGGCCCCCGAACCGGCCCCCGAGGGCGTGCCGCCACCCGCCGGAAGACGTCGGCGCCCGGCACCGAGGCCGGCCACCCGTGAGGGTGGCCGGCCTCGGTGCCGGGCGCCTGCGGTGCTGTGGACCCGCTCCGGTGGGAGCGGAGCCGCTCACCGGCCCCGAGACCGCGACGTGCGCGGCTGAGTCCGCTGCCGTGCCCCCGAGTAGGACGGCTGCGATGAGGCAGGGGGTAGGGCCCCGCCGACGGCGGGGCGTGACCGCCTCCGGATGGGGTCAGCTTTCGGCGAGGATGTGGGACAGCTCCCGGTCGAGGTCGAAGTGACGGTGTTCGGTGCCGGGGGGCACCGCGGCGTCCGTCCGCTTGAGGAACGACTCAAGCGCTCGGGCCGGGGCCTCCAGCAGGGCTTCTCCTTCCGGAGAGCTCAGTGCGATGCAGACCACCCCTTGCCCGTGGCTGCGCGACGGCCACACCCGGACGTCGCCGGTACCAGTGGGTCGGTGCAGCCCCTCCGCGAGGAGATCTCGGGCGAACACCCACTCCACGGTCTCGTCGGCGCCTGTGTGGAACGTGGCGTGCACGGCATAGGGGTCGGCGGTGTCGTAGCGCAGGCCCGCGGGGACGGGCAGTGATGACTCGCTGGACACGATGAGGCGCAGGTGCAGCTCGCAGCTGACCGTGGTGTTCATAAGCGCCATGGCCTTTCGCTCAGTGTGCGCTCGGGGAATCGCACGTCGGCGAACGGACCATCCCACCCCCAAGACCGATGTAAACCCCTCTGTCCCGATTCGGGCGCGAGTCGTACCCCTTACGGCGCATTGCGGAATCGCCCCGCAGCGGCCGGGCCGGGCATTACCCGGCGCTTCTTGGTTAGTTTCCTGGCATGACTGTGCGAAACGACAAGACGGCCGGGAACACGGGAACGGGTGAAGCGGCTGTGGCGGTTGACGCGGCCGTCGACGGCGGACGGGCGGTCGGATCGCGGGCCCCGGCCTTCGTCCGCCGCTCGCCCGCGCTGCACCGGGTCTGGCAGGTGGCGATCTTCCTGGCGGGCCTCACCGTGGTGGTGCTCGGGCTGATCATGCTGCCGCTGCCCGGCCCCGGCTGGCTGGTGATCTTCCTGGGCATGGGGATCTGGGCGACCGAGTTCGTCTGGGCCCAGCTGGCCCTGCGCTGGACCCGCCGCAAGGTCGCCGAGGCCGCCCAGCGGGCCATGGACCCGCGGGTGCGCCGCCGCAACCTGACGCTCACCGCGATCGGGCTGGCCGCCCTCGTCGGGGTGGGCGGTTGGTACTTCGCCCGCTACGGCCTGGCCGCCCCCTGGCAGCTGGACGGGAGCTGACCCGCCCGGACGCGGGGCCGCGGGCGGGGAGCGTGTTCGGAGCACCCTCCGGGATGCGGTAATGTTTTCTCTGCACCCGGGCGATTAGCTCAGCGGGAGAGCACTTCGTTCACACCGAAGGGGTCACTGGTTCGATCCCAGTATCGCCCACCGGAATGCATTGTGATACGTGAGGCCCAGCCGATTATCGGCTGGGCCTCACGTGTATTTCCGGAATCCGCCTGAAGGGCCGCCGGTAATCGGCTGAGGGACAGTCACCTTCCCTGCGGGGCGCGAGTTCTGCGGAGGCGTCGGCGGTACCCGGAACGGGCGAGTTGTACGACCGGCCCCGAATGGTGCTAGAGTTCTTCTCGTTGCCCGGGCGATTAGCTCAGCGGGAGAGCACTTCGTTCACACCGAAGGGGTCACTGGTTCGATCCCAGTATCGCCCACCGGACAGCACGCAGGCCCTGACCAGGAAACCGGTCAGGGCCTGCGGCGCGTTTCGGGCCCGGAACGCCGGGCCGCGCCTTACGCCGCCGCCTCGCAACGGTGCTCCGGCTCCAGCCGGCGCCCGCATCCGCACCGGGCCGGCCGCAGCGGCCAGGACAGGTCCACCCGCTCCGGCGTCCCCGAGCGGTCGAACCAGTTCTGCAGCCCGCGTGCCTGCGCCGCGTGCCAGACCGCCTGCCGCAGGTGCAGCTCCGCCGCCGACAGCCCGCCGAGCGCCGCCGGGTAGCGGGAGCCGATCCGCCGGGTCAGCGCCAGTGCCGCCGCCGCGTCCGCCGCCGCGTCGTGCGCCCCGGCCAGGACGACGCCGTAGTGGGCGCACAGGTCGGTCAGCGTCCGGCGGCCCTTGCGGTAGCGGTCCACGTGCTTGTCCAGCACCCGGGGATCCAGCACCACCAGCCCGGACGCCGCCAGCCCCGCGGCCAGCGTCAGCCCGTGATGGCGGCGCAGCTCCCGGTCCAGCAGCGTCAGGTCGTAGGGCGCGTTCATCACCACCACCGGACGCCCGGCCCGCGCCTCGGCCGCCAGCGCCCGGGTGACCTCCGCCACCACCGTGCGGGCCGGGCGGCCGTGGGCGCGCACCTGCTCGTCGGTGATGCCGTGCACCGCGCGGGCGCCGTCCGGGATCGGGACCCCCGGATCGGCGAGCCAGGTCGTGGTCCGGGCCGGCTCGCCCGGCGCGAGCTGGACGACCAGGGCGGCGGAGACGATCCGGTCGTTCTCCACGTCCACACCGGTCGTCTCGGTGTCGAAGGAGGCGAGCGGGCCGGTGTACCAGTGCTGCTGCATGACTGCCCCTCAGACGAGCGTTGCGCCCGGTTGATACCCGGTTCTGACGCCCCTTCAACCCGTTTGGCCCAAGCCCGGCCGGGGATCCTGCCCATGACTGTCCCGTTCGAATCGACCGGCCCGTCCGGAGCGGGACGGGCCCGGAACCGGGGGAGGGCACGGGGCGATGGCACTGACCCAGCCGCAGCCCGAGGAGGCGGCGGCCGTACTGCGCGGGAACCTCGCGGTCACCGCCTGCATGGAGACCCTGCAGGTCGGCTACCTGCACGCGGTCGCCGCCGCGGCCGGCTGCTCGCTCTCCCAGCCGTTCCCGGACAACGGCATCGACTGGCACGTCAGCCACGGCTCCCGGGCGCACGAGGTGGACGACGAGGTCACCGTCAAGATCCAGCTCAAGGCCACCCAGCAGGTCGCGCCCGACCCGGCCGGGCCGTTCTTCAGCTTCACCCTGGACAACGACCACCTGCGCAAGCTCGCCCGGCCCCGGGTCGCCGTGCCGCGGATCCTGGTCGTGCTGCTGCTGCCGCGCCGGGTCGACCAGTGGCTGCGGGCCCGCCCGGACGCCCTGGAACTGCGGCACTGCTGCTACTGGGTCAACCTGGCCGGCCACTCGGTCACCGGGCAGCGGCGCACCAACGTCCGGGTGCCCACCGCCAAGGTCTTCGACGACCGCGCGCTCTGCGACATCATGGCCCGGGTCGGCGCGGGCGGCAGCCCGTGACGGCCCGGGCCCGGCAGGGAGGAACCGGACCCATGACACCGCCGCACGCACCGGGCGAACCGGCCCGGCCCCTGCCCGACCCGGCCACCGTCGACCCGACGGTCCTGGCCACCCTGCTCGCCCGGCACGGCTGGGTCCGCCGCGGCGGACCGGCCGCCCGGTACGGACGCTGGACCCCGCCCGACGACGAGCCCGGCACCAGCCTGCTCGTCCCGGCCGGGGACGGCTTCGACGACGCCGTCGAACTCCTCGCCGACGCCGTCACCGCGCTCTCCCGCTCCCGCACCCCCTCCGCCCGCTCGATCCTGCTCGCCCTCACCGTCCCCGGCGACGAACTGCGCTGGCACCGCGAACCGTCCGGCCCCGCCGGGGCCACCCCCTGGGACGAGGCCGAGCGGCTCCGGCGGGCCGCCCGCGGGATGCTCGCCGCCGGCGCCAAGGCGGCCCGCACCAGGGCCGGCTACTTCGGCGCCCGGCTGGACGCCCTCGCCGGGGACTTCCTGGACCGCGTCCTGCTGGTCGAACAGGGCGCCGTGCTCACCGCCCACACCCCCGCCCCCGAGGGCCGCGCCGCCGTCACCACCCTGGTCCGCGCCCTGGAGGCACTGCGCGACGCCGTCGACTACCGCCGGGTCAGCGGCGGGCCCGAGGCCTTCGGGAACGCCGTCCGGGCCGGGGTCAGCCGGGAGCTCGTCCGGTCCGTCGAGGAGCTGGTGCGCGACGCGACGGCCGCCCGGCTCAGCGTCGCCTGGTCGCCCGCCGCCGGGACCCCGGGCGGCTTCGGGGACCGCCGGATCGACCTCGACTTCTCGCCCGGCGACCTGCCAGCCCTGGCGGAGGCCGCCGAGCTGCTGGAACGGATCGAGCCCGCCGTCGACGTCACCGTGGTCGGCGTGGTCACCCGGCTCAAGCGCGCCGACCCGGCCGGTCCCGGCTCGGTACGACTGCGGGTGCTCACCGGCGCCGAGGTCCGCGAGCTCAAGCTCCGCCTGCCCGACCCCGACTACCGGCTCGCCGCCGAGGCCCACCTCGCGGGCCTGCCGGTCCGGGTCTCCGGCCGGCTGGAGCGGCACGGCGGCTTCCGCCGGCTGACCCGCCCGCACGGACTGGAACTCCGCGGCTGGGAGGAAGGGGACCGCGAGCGGCTGCTGAAGGCGCTCGGGGAGAAGGCGGAGCGAGCGGGGGAAGGGGCGTAGGTGGACGGCGGGGGCGGCGCTCTCGGTACCATCGTCACGCGCAGCGCAGTGTTGCGTCCTCTGAAATCCAGCACGTCAGGAGAGACCGGTGACGGACGTCCGGGTAATCATCAGCCGCGAACCCGATCGGGAAGAGCGCGTGGTGACGACGGGCACCACGGCCGCCGAGCTCTTCGCCGACGACCGCTCGATCATCGCCGCCCGCGTCGGCGGCCAGCTCAAGGACCTCGCCTACGCCGTCCAGGACGGCGACGAGGTCGAGCCGGTCGAGATCGGCAGCAAGGACGGCCTCGACATCCTGCGCCACTCCACCGCGCACGTCATGGCCCAGGCCGTGCAGCAGCTCTACCCCGAGGCCAAGCTGGGCATCGGCCCGCCGGTCAAGGACGGTTTCTACTACGACTTCGACGTCGAGAAGCCCTTCCACCCCGATGACCTCAAGGCCATCGAGAAGCGCATGCAGGAGATCATCAAGCGCGGGCAGAAGTTCTCCCGCCGCGTGGTCACCGACGAGTCCGCCCGCGAGGAGCTGGCCGCCGAGCCGTACAAGCTCGAACTGATCGGCCTCAAGGGTTCCGCCGCCACCGCCGGCGAGGGCGCCGACGTCGAGGTCGGCGCCGGCGAGCTCACCATCTACGACAACCTGGACGCCAAGACCGGCGAGCAGTGCTGGGGCGACCTCTGCCGCGGCCCGCACCTGCCCAGCACCCGGAACATCCCGGCGTTCAAGCTGATGCGCAACGCGGCCGCCTACTGGCGCGGCAGCGAGAAGAACCCCATGCTGCAGCGCATCTACGGCACCGCCTGGCCGACCAAGGACGAGCTCAAGGCCCACCTCGACTTCCTCGTCGAGGCCGAGAAGCGCGACCACCGCAAGCTCGGCAACGAGCTCGACCTCTTCTCCATCCCGGAGGAGATCGGCTCCGGCCTCGCCGTCTTCCACCCCAAGGGCGGCATCATCCGCCGGGCGATGGAGGACTACTCGCGCAAGCGGCACGAGGAGGAGGGCTACGAGTTCGTCTACACCCCGCACGCCACCAAGGGGAAGCTCTTCGAGAAGAGCGGCCACCTCGACTGGTACGCGGACGGCATGTACCCGCCCATGCAGCTCGACGAGGGCGTGGACTACTACCTCAAGCCGATGAACTGCCCGATGCACAACCTGATCTTCGACGCGCGCGGCCGCTCGTACCGTGAACTGCCTCTGCGCCTCTTCGAGTTCGGGACGGTGTACCGCTACGAGAAGTCCGGCGTCGTGCACGGCCTCACCCGTGCCCGCGGCTTCACGCAGGACGACGCGCACATCTACTGCACCCGCGAGCAGATGGCGGAGGAGCTCGACTCCACGCTGACCTTCGTGCTCAACCTGCTCCGCGACTACGGTCTGACCGACTTCTACCTGGAGCTGTCGACCAAGGACCCGGTCAAGTACGTCGGCAGCGACGAGACCTGGGAGGAGGCCACCCGCGTCCTGGCGAGCGTGGCCGAGAAGCAGGGCCTGCCGCTGGTCCCGGACCCGGGCGGCGCGGCCTTCTACGGCCCGAAGATCTCGGTGCAGGCGAAGGACGCCATCGGCCGCACCTGGCAGATGAGCACCATCCAGCTGGACTTCAACCTGCCCGAGCGCTTCGACCTGGAGTACACCGCCGCGGACGGCTCGCGCCAGCGGCCGGTCATGATCCACCGGGCGCTGTTCGGTTCGATCGAGCGCTTCTTCGCGGTGCTGCTGGAGCACTACGCCGGCGCCATGCCGCCGTGGCTGGCCCCGGTCACCGTCACCGGCATCCCGATCACCGACGAGCACGTGCCGTACCTGCTGGAGGTCGCGGCCGAGCTGAAGAAGCACGGGATCCGGGTCGAGGTCGACACCTCGGACGACCGCATGCAGAAGAAGATCAGGAACGCACAGAAGACCAAGGTGCCGTTCATGCTGATCGCCGGCAACGACGACGTCGAGGCGGGCGCGGTGTCGTTCCGCTACCGCAACGGCGAGCAGAAGAACGGCGTTCCGCTGGCCGACGCGGTTCAGGAGATCGTGGACGCGGTGAAGAGTCGCATCCAGGTGTGAGTTCGGCCCCGCCCGAGCGGGGACGGCGCGGGGCAGGCTCTCGATGAGTCTGCCCCGCGCGGCTTTGCAAGCACCGTCGGGCGAATATGCTGATCAGCATGACGACTGAGCCGGAACTTCAGCGGGGCGTCGGTGAGCCGGACGGCTTCCGCCGCTTGTGGACGCCTCATCGGATGGCGTACATCCAGGGTGAGAACAAGCCCACCGGCCCGGCTCCGGACGACGGTTGTCCGTTCTGCTCGATCCCGTCCCTGAGCGACGAGGACGGGCTGATCATCGCCCGGGGGAGTGCCGTGTTCGCGGTGCTGAACCTGTACCCGTACAACGGCGGGCACCTGATGGTGGTCCCGTACCGGCACGTCGCCGACTACACCGACCTGGACGGGGCCGAGACGGCCGAGCTGGCGGACTTCACCAAGAAGGCGATGACGGCGCTGCGGGCGGCCTCCGGGGCGCACGGGTTCAACATCGGGATGAACCAGGGCGCGGCGGCCGGGGCCGGGATCGCGGCGCACCTGCACCAGCACGTGGTGCCGCGCTGGGGCGGGGACACCAACTTCATGCCGGTGGTCGGCCACACCAAGGTGCTGCCGCAGCTGCTGGCGGACACCCGGAAGATGCTGTCCGAGGCCTGGCCGCAGGGCTGATCCGAGGAACAACGCGGGAGGGCCCCACCGAGATCCTCGGTGGGGCCCTCCCGCGTGCGCTGCGCCGGATCAGCCGGCGTTGAAGGTGTCGACGTCGTAGGGGCGGGGGCTCTGCGCCTCGGACTTGATGATCGAGGTGCGGTTCTTGAAGAAGCGGTCGGCGTCCAGGTCGTGCTCCTCCAGGAACTCCAGCGTGGCGGCGTGGACCGCCGCGAGCACCGGGACGGCGGCGTTCTGGGCGTTGTCGACCATGGAGCGGTTCTCCCAGGCGCGGCCGGCCCAGATGTGCCGCAGCCCGAAGGGCTCGGGCAGGCCGAGTCCGCCGCCGAGCCAGCCGAGCAGGCCGGGCATCCGGTAGAAGGGGGCGCGGACGGCCTGGCGGACGACCTCGTCGTTGTCGATCAGGGGGAGCTTGACGGTGCGCTCCTCCCAGAACCGCACGGTCTTGGCGACCGACTTCTCCTTGTCCTTGGGCTTGTCGAAGAAGACGCCCTTGACCGGGCCGAGCGCGTAGCCGGACACGGTGATGTTCAGGACGTTGGCGAGCAGGGTGACGGTGACGGTGAAGGTGAGGACCAGCTTGCCGTCGTGGGTGATGAACTGGGTGGCGAGGTAGTGCCGGGGGCCGCCGGAGAAGGTCTGCTTGTCGGCGACGCTCTGCACGGCGAAGTCGCGCATCCGGTCGCCGTCCATGTCGGCGTTGCCGGGGCGGCTGATCTCGTCGGCGCCCTCGCCGATGTCGAAGACCACCCACTGCTTGATGGCGACGTTGGGCATGCCGCTGTTGGCGACGTGGCTGACGCCGAGGCCCTTGAGGTGGGAGGAGATCCGGCGGATCAGGTCCCAGGGGTGGAAGGCGCGGAAGTCGGCGTGGCCCTCCGCGGGGTGGAGGGTGTCGGCGAGGCGCCATTCGCCCCAGCGGCGGCCGGCACCGAGGATGCCCTTGGGGCCGGCGTAGTGGTGGATGTTGGTCTCCTGCTCGGCGTCCAGGCGGCCGAGCTTGTCGCGCAGGTCGGCGGCCTTCTTGTCGAGGTCGTCCCGGGGGACGGCCTTGGCGACGGAGGCGGCCACCACGCTGCCCTCCACCAGTGCCTGCCAGCGGGAGCGCAGGTCCTTGGCGGAGCGCTCGACGATCCGGCGGGCGAGGTACCAGCCGACGACCGGGGCGAGCATGGTCACGCGCAGGTAGACGCCGATGAAGCCGCCGGCCGGCGGGCGCAGCGCGAGCAGGACGGCGAGGGCGGCGGCCGCGGCGAGCACGATGCCGCCGTAGACGGCCGCGTTCTTCGGGTTGTCCCGCTTGAGCCAGGCGCGGAGCTGGAAGGCGCCGAGCCAGATCAGGGTGCCGGGGAGGAAGAGCACACCGGTGGCGATGGAGACGGTGCTGAGTTGCCGGTCGCGGGTGTTGCGCAGTTCCTCGGCGGCCAGGCAGTGTTCGACGACCTGGCGGGTGTCGACTCCGAAGGCCGGGACGATGGGCTTGCGGCCGCCGCCCAGGGCACGGGAGATCAGCGCCTTGCTGAAGGCCTCGCCGAGGTTGGGGCGGAAGAGCGCGAAGCGGCCCTTCTTCTCGGTGGCGTCGGTGACGGCGCCGACGAAGCCCTTGATCTCGCCGTCGCGGTACGCGGTCGAGGAGAGTCCCTGGGTGATGGCGGTCTGCGGGCCGGCGTCGGTCCGGGGTATCTGCGCACCCGGGGTCATGTCGAGTGTGGTCACGGTGGCGTCCCCTCCTCCCCTTGTCAGCGGCAGGTTACCGTGCCGTGGCACCCCCGCGCGGATGATCGTCTGAAGTACCGTCACCGGAGGCCTGAGGGGCATGATGCCCAGCTTCGGGCGGGTCGATACCCGTCGCGAGGAGGATGGGGGAGGTGGGGCAGGATGGACGGTGGGAGCGAGGAAAGGGGAGCGGCCGTGAAGGATCCGGTGCTGGTCTACGACGGGGACTGTTCGTTCTGTTCGTCCTGCGTGCGCTGGTCGGAGCGGTACCTGCGGCAGACGCTGGCCTCGGGGGGCTGGGAGGCGGTGCCGTTCCAGTTCGCGGACCTGGCGGGCCTGGACGGGTGCGCGGGCGGCCGGGGTGAGGTGTCGGCGGAGCGGGCGGAGCGCGAGGTGCTCTGGGTGACGCCGAGCGGCCGGGTGTACGGGGGCGCGCAGGCGGTTGCGCGGCTTCTGATGCGCTCCGGCGGGGTGTGGGCGTACCTGGGCGCTGTGTTGACGGCGGCGCCGGTGCGGCCGCTCGCGGGGCTGGCCTACCGCTGGGTGGCGCGCAACCGGCACCGGATGCCGGGCGGGACGGCGGCGTGCGAACTGCCGGCCCGGAAGCCCGTCCGGCCGTGAGGCCGTCCGGCCGTGGGGCCGCTCAGTCGGTGTAGCGCTGGGCGAGGGCGGGGGGCATGGGTTCGTGGCGCAGGTAGGCGCGGGAGAACTCGGCGGTGCCGTGGGTGAGCGAGCGCAGGTCGATCGGGTAGCGGACGAGTTCGAGCTCGGGGACCTCGGCGCGCAGCAGGGTGAGGCCGGTGCCGCCGGTCTCGCTGCCGAGGACGCGGCCGCGGCGGGCGGAGAGGTCGCCGAGGACGGCGCCGAGGTAGTCGTCGGGGAGCAGGACGCTGACGGCGGCGACGGGTTCGAGCAGGCGGATGACGGCGTGCTCGGCGGCGTCGCGCAGGGCGAGGGCGGCGGCGTTCTGGAAGGACGCGTCGGAGGAGTCGACGGAGTGCGCCTTGCCGTCGGTGAGGGTGACCCGGACGTCGACGAGCGGGTACCCGGTGGTGACGCCCTTGGCGAGCTGGGCGCGGACGCCCTTCTCGACGGAGGGGATGAAGTGCTTGGGGACGGAGCCGCCGACGACGTGCTCCTGGAACTCGAAGCCGGAGCCGGCGGGGAGCGGTTCGACCTCCAGGTCGCAGATGGCGTACTGGCCGTGGCCGCCGGACTGCTTGACCAGGCGGCCGTGGCCGGCGGCGGCGGTGCCGAAGGTCTCGCGCAGGGCGACCTTGGGTTCGACGGTGTCGACGTGGACGCCGTGGCGGGTGCGGAGGCGGTCGAGGACGACGTCGGCGTGGGCCTCGCCGGTGCACCAGAGGACGAGCTGGTGGGTGTCGGGGTTCTGTTCCAGGCGTAGCGCCGGGTCCTCGGCGGTGAGGCGGGCGAGGGCCTGGGAGAGCTTGTCGTCGTCGGCCTTGCTGTGGGCCTCGACGGCGATCGGGAGGAGCGGTTCGGGGAGGGTCCAGCCTTCGAGGGCGACGGGGTGGCCGGGGTCGTGGACGGTGTCGCCGGCGCGGGCGGTGGTGAGTTTGGCGGCGCAGACGAGGTCGCCGGCGACGGCGTACGGGACGGGGCGCTGGGCTTTGCCGAAGGGGCTGGTGAGGGCGGTGACGCGTTCGTCGCCGTTCTGGTCGGCGGTGTGGGCGGGGCCGACGAGGTGGATCCTGGTGTCGGGGCGCAGGGTGCCGGCGTACAGGCGCAGCAGGCTGATCCGTCCGACGTAGGCGTCGCCGGTGACGCGGACGACCTGGGCGGCGAGCGGGGCGTCGGGGTCGCACTCGGGGGCGGGGCGGGTGCGTTCGGTGGGGTCGGGGAAGGTGTGCGCGACGAGGTCGAGGAGTTCGGCGGCGCCGAGGCCGTTCTCGCTGGTGGGGACGGCGGGGTGGAGGGCGCAGGAGAGGACCTCGCGGCGCAGGCCGGCTTCGAGGGAGTCGGTGTCGAGGGTGTCGCCGGAGAGGTAGCGCTCCATGAGGGTGTCGTCCTGGCCGGAGATGGCTTCGACGAGGCTGTCGTGGGCGGGGGCGGTGTCTGGCAGGGGGTCGGCGTCGCCGTAGGTGTCGCCGGTGAGGAGGTCGACGCTGCCGTCGGGGTGTCCGTCGTGGTGGACGGGCAGGAAGAGCGGGCGCAGGGTGTCCGGGCCGAGTCCGAAGGCGTCGTGGCAGGCGGTGAGGATGTCGTCGAAGCCGGTGTGGGCGAGGTCGAGTTTGGCGACGGCGATGGCGCGGGGGATGCCCTCGGCGGCGCATTCGCGCCACAGGGCGCGGGTGGGGGCGGTGACCGGGTCGGTGGCGGAGACGACGAAGACGGCGGCGTCGGCGGCGTGCAGGGCGGCGCGCAGGTCGGCGGCGAAGTCGGGGTGGCCGGGCGGGTCGATCAGGTTGATCTTGACGCCCTTCCATTCGAGCGGGAGGAGCGAGAGCTGGACGGAGCGCTGCTGCTGGTGCTCGATGTCCTCGTGGTCGGAGACGGTGGTGCCGTCGGTGACGCGGCCGGCCCGGCCGGTGGCGCCGGCGGCGAGGGCGAGGGATTCGGCGAGGGTGGTCTTGCCCACACCGCTGGGGCCGATGAGGACGACGTTGCGCAGGTCCTTCGGGCCGGTGACGGCGGGTGCCTGGCCGGCTCGTGCCGTGCTGCGGTCGGGCATCGGGGTCTCCTCCCGTGGCGCCGAGGCTTGTCCATCGCAGTCTAGGGTCGGGTGTCGAAGTGGCGCGTGTCGTACGGCCGATCGGTGATCGTGCGTGTGCACGGCGTGGCGGGGGCGGCGTCCGGCGGTGCGTGCGCCGGAGCGTGTCCTCGGCCTGGCTACGATGGGTGGGCCGGACGGGCTGATCCGCCCGGCCGTCTGCCGCGCGTTCTGCGCCAGGCGGGTATCTGGGAGATCGGAGCGGCTGGGAAGGCCATGCTCAACAAATACGCGCGTGCCTTCTTCACACGTGTCCTGACCCCGTTCGCCGCGTTCCTGATCCGGCTGGGCGTGAGCCCGGACGCCGTGACGCTGATCGGTACCGCCGGCTCGGTGGCCGGTGCGCTGGTGTTCTTCCCGCGCGGGGAGTTCTTCTGGGGCACCATCACGATCACGCTGTTCATCTTCTCGGACCTGGTGGACGGGAACATGGCCCGCCAGCTGGGCCGGAGCACGAAGTGGGGGGCGTTCCTCGACTCCACCCTGGACCGGGTCGCCGATGCGGCGATCTTCGGCGGTCTGGCGATGTGGTACGCGGGCAAGGGTGACAACAACCTGCTCTGTGCGGTGGCGATCTTCTGCCTGGCGAGCGGTCTGGTGGTGTCGTACACGAAGGCGCGGGCGGAGAGCCAGGGCCTGCCGTGCGACGTGTCGGGGCTGGTGGAGCGGGCCGAGCGGCTGGTGGCCAGCCTGGTGGCGGCCGGGGTCGCGGGTCTGCACAAATTCGGTGTGCCGTACGTGGAGTGGCTGCTGCCGGTGGCGCTGTGGCTGGTGGCGGCGGGCAGCCTGGTGACGGTGTTCCAGCGGATGCTGACCGTGCGCCGGGAGGCGTTCGAGGCCGACCGAGCGGCGGCCGGGAGCTGATGGGGGGCGTCCTGCGGTGACGGACCGACTGGTGTACTGGGCGTACGCGCTGGGGTGGGGGCTGCTGAAGCACCTGCCGGAGCGGGTGGCCCGCGGGCTGTTCGACCGGCTGGCGGACTACGCGTGGCGCAAGCGCGGCAAGCGGGTGCTCCAGCTGGAGGCGAATCTGCGCCGGGTCCGTCCGGGCCTGGACGAGGCCGCGGTGCGGGAGCTGTCCCGGGCCGGGATGCGCTCGTACCTGCGGTACTGGATGGAGTCGTTCCGGCTGCCGGTGTGGAGCCGGGAGCGGGTGGCCCGGGACGTCCAGGTGGAGGGCTTCGAGCACCTGCGGGAGTCGTTGGAGGCGGGGCGGGGCGCGGTGATAGCGCTGCCGCACATGGGCAACTGGGACCTCGCGGGGGCCTGGGTGGCGCAGCAGGGCTACCCGTTCACCACGGTCGCGGAGCGGTTGAAGCCGGAGCGGCTGTTCGACCGCTTCGTGGCGTTCCGGGAGGGCCTGGGCATGGAGGTCCTGGCGCTGACCGGCGGTTCGGTGAACGTGATCGGCACGCTGGCGCGGCGGTTGCGCGAGGGCCGGCTGGTCTGCCTGGTGGGGGACCGGGACCTGTCGGAGGCGGGCATCGGGGTGTCGTTCTTCGGTGAGCCGACCCGGATGCCGGCCGGTCCGGCGGCGCTGTGCCAGCGCACCGGGGCGGCGCTGCTGCCGGTGACCCTCTGGTACGACGGCCCGGTGCTGCGGGCGCGGATCCATCCCGAGGTGCCGGTGCCCGAGGAGGGCGACCGCAAGGAGCGCACCCGGGCGATGACCCAGGCGATGGCGCAGGTGTGGGAGCGGAGCATCCGCGAGCACCCGCAGGACTGGCACATGCTGCAGAAGTTCTGGCTGGCCGACCTGCCGGTCCGTGAGACGGTGAAGGCGGCGCCCGCGGAGCGCGCGGAGGCGGTCCCGGAGCCCGCGGCCGAGGCCTCCGGGTCCTGAGCCGTTCCGTCCTGCCCGCCCGCACCACTGTCCGAAGGAGCTTGAGGAACCCGTGAAGATCGGCATCGTCTGCCCGTACGACTGGGACGTCCCCGGTGGGGTGCAGTTCCACATCCGGGACCTGGCCGAGCACCTGATCGGTCTGGGGCACGAGGTGTCGGTGCTGGCGCCGGCCGAGGACGACGAGGCGCTGCCGCCGTACGTGGTCCCGGCCGGGCGGTCGGTGGCGGTGCCGTACAACGGGTCGGTGGCGCGGCTGAGTTTCGGGATCCTGTCGGCGGCCCGGGTGCGGCGCTGGCTGCACGACGGGCGCTTCGACATCCTGCACGTGCACGAGCCGGCCGCGCCGAGCCTGTCGATGCTGGCCGCCTGGTCGGCGACCGGGCCGATGGTGGGGACCTTCCACACCTCCAATCCGCGTTCGCGGGTGATGATCGCGGCCTCGCCGATCCTCCAGCCGGGGCTGGAGAAGATGCGGGCCCGGATCGCGGTGTCGGAGTACGCCCGGCGCACCCTGGTGGAGCACCTGGGCGGGGACGCGGTGGTGATCCCGAACGGCGTGGACGTGGGGTTCTTCGCGGCGGCCGAGCCGGACGAGCGGTGGACCGGCGGCGCGGCGAAGGGGGAGCCGGGCACGATCGGCTTCATCGGCCGGATCAACGAGCCGCGCAAGGGCCTGCCGACGCTGCTGGCGGCGCTGCCGCGGATCCTGGCGGAGCGGCCGGGGGTGCGGCTGCTGGTGGCGGGCAAGGGCGACGAGGAGGAGGCCGTCGCGGGCCTGGCGCCCGAGGTGCGCCGGCAGGTGGAGTTCCTCGGCATGGTGAGCGACCGGGACAAGGCCCGGCTGCTGCGCAGCGTGGACCTGTACGTGGCGCCGAACACCGGGGGCGAGAGCTTCGGGATCATCCTGGTCGAGGCGATGTCGGCGGGCGCGCCGGTGCTGGCGAGCGATCTGGACGCGTTCAAGCAGGTGCTGGACGGCGGGGACGCGGGCGAGCTGTTCCCGGTGGAGGACGCGGACGCGCTGGCCCGTACGGCGCTGCGGCTGCTGGGTGATCCGGCGCGGCTGGAGGAGCTGCGGGAGGCGGCCTCGCGGCATGTGCGGCGGTTCGACTGGTCGACGGTGGGCGCGGACATCCTGGCGGTGTACGAGACGGTGACGGCCGGCGAGGCGGCGGTGGTCGAGGAGGACGTGCGCGGCGGGCGGCGCCGGTTCGGGCTGGCCCGGGACTGATCCGCGGCGGTCCGGGCCGGTCCGGGACCGGTCCCGCGCGGCGGGCCGGGGTGCCGGTGGCGTTAGGGTCGGGCGTCCGTACCACTGCGATCCACGGGGGCAACGATGCCGCAGATCTCCGTCGACTACTCGGCCGGCCTGGCCGGAACCTTCGACCGCCGGGGCCTCGGCCTGGCGATCAACCGGCTGGCGGAGGCGACGATCGACGCGAAGCCGGAGTCCTGCAAGACGGTGTTCCGGCAGAGCGAGGTGCTGGTGGTCGGTACCAGCGGGGCGGCGGCCGACGCCCAGGTGTTCGTGGAGTTCCAGATCTTCCCGGGCCGTTCGCCGGAGGCGAAGGCGGCGCTGAGCGAGGGCGTGCTGGCGCTGCTGGCGCAGTACGTCCGGCCGCGGCCGGGTACCCGGCTGTTCACGGCGGTGAACATCGCGGACATCGACCGGGAGAGCTACCGGAACGCGACCGCCCAGGGCTGAACCGGTGACACCCGGTAACGTAGCGGCCCGTGACTACCTGGATCTGGGCCGGCGTGGCCGTGGTGCTGTTCGGCATGTACCTGAGTTGGACGGCCGGTCGTCTGGACCGGCTGCACGCCCGGATCGACGCCGCGCGGGCGGCGCTGGACGCGCAGCTGGTCCGCCGGGCCTCGGTGGCGTTGGAGCTGGCGACGTCCTCGTTGCTGGATCCGGCGGCCTCGCTGCTGCTGCTGGACGCGGCGCACGCGGCCCGGCAGGCCGACGACGAGCAGCGCGAGGTGGCGGAGAGCCAGCTGAGCCTGGCGCTGCGGGCGGTGTTCGAGGAGCCGGAGCAGATGGCGGCGCTGGCGGCCGAGCCGGGTGGCGAGGACGCGGTTCGTGATCTGACGGCCGCGGTGCGGCGGGTGCCGATGGCCCGGCGGTTCCACAACGACGCGGTGCGGGCGGCCCGGGCGGTGCGCGAGCACCGGCTGGTGCGGTACTTCCGGCTGGCGGGGAAGGCGCCCTTCCCGCTGGCGTTCGAAATGGACGATGCCCCGCCGCCCGCTCTCACGCCCGAAGGGGCACCTGCTTAAGGTGTCCCCCGGATACGGCCCGTTTGTCGTGTCCCGTCGTCCTGGCTGGACTTGGTGGCGCATGGTTGGGTCACCCGTTCTGCCTACCATAGGGCGATAGCACTGATTCATCTTCGAGTGAGGTCTCACGTGTCCACCACCCCCACCACCGCAGACCAGCCGCAGATCGGCACCGCCCGGGTCAAGCGCGGCATGGCCGAGCAGCTCAAGGGCGGTGTGATCATGGACGTGGTCAACGCCGAGCAGGCCAAGATCGCCGAGGACGCCGGCGCGGTCGCCGTCATGGCCCTGGAGCGGGTCCCCGCGGACATCCGCAAGGACGGCGGCGTGGCCCGCATGTCCGACCCGAACATGATCGAGGAGATCATCGCCGCGGTCTCCATCCCGGTGATGGCCAAGTCCCGCATCGGCCACTTCGTCGAGGCCCAGGTGCTCCAGTCGCTGGGCGTCGACTACATCGACGAGTCCGAGGTGCTGACTCCGGCCGACGAGGTCAACCACTCGGACAAGTTCGCCTTCACCACCCCCTTCGTCTGCGGTGCCACCAACCTGGGCGAGGCCCTGCGCCGCATCGCCGAGGGCGCGGCCATGATCCGCTCGAAGGGCGAGGCCGGCACCGGCAACGTCGTCGAGGCCGTCCGCCACCTGCGCCAGATCAAGAACGAGATCGGCCAGCTGCGCGCCCTGGACAACAACGAGCTGTACGCCGCCGCCAAGGAGCTGCGCGCCCCGTACGAGCTGGTCAAGGAGGTCGCCGAGCTCGGCAAGCTGCCGGTCGTGCTGTTCTCCGCCGGTGGCGTCGCCACCCCGGCCGACGCCGCGCTGATGCGCCAGCTGGGCGCCGAGGGCGTCTTCGTCGGCTCCGGCATCTTCAAGTCGGGCGACCCGGCCAAGCGTGCCGCCGCCATCGTGAAGGCCACCACCTTCTTCGACGACCCGAA
Organism: Kitasatospora sp. NPDC057738; assembly: GCF_042798815.1. NCBI lineage: Bacteria > Bacillati > Actinomycetota > Actinomycetes > Kitasatosporales > Streptomycetaceae > Kitasatospora > Kitasatospora sp. NPDC057738. Next base: position 24,460 of record NZ_JBHVJT010000034.1, read on the forward strand.
GGTCATCGCGGACGCGTCCCGCAACCTGGGCGAGGCCATGGTCGGCATCAACTGCGACACCCTGCCGGAGACCGAGCGCTACGCCAAGCGCGGCTGGTAGTCGCCCGGTAGTCCTGGGCCGGGGCACCCCCGCGGCCCCCCGCGTGCGGTTCGTGCTCCCACCGTCCACCTTCCTCATCGGCGGCAGGTTGGCGACCCCCGCCACCCCTTCATCCGCTTCCCCCCCCTCTCACGCAAGAACC
>NZ_JBHVJT010000034.1:24711-73739 GCF_042798815.1 Kitasatospora sp. NPDC057738
GGCGCAAGGCTAGCGCCGCCGGCGGGTGTGTGGGTTTTTCCGGTTCTTTCGGGCCCCTCTCCCCCCCTCCTTTTCCTCCCCCCCGCTCTCCGCGCCACGTAGTCCGTCGTAACGATCGATAGAGGTTGAAGACCGTGAGCACTCCTGTCATCGGCGTCCTCGCCCTCCAGGGCGACGTCCGCGAGCACCTGGTGGCGCTGGCCGAGGCCGACGCGCTCGCCCGTCCGGTGCGCCGCGCCGAGGAGCTGGCCGAGGTCGACGCGCTGGTGATCCCCGGCGGGGAGTCCACCACCATGTCCAAGCTGGCGCTGCTGTTCGGCGTGATGGACCCGCTGCGCGAGCGGGTCGCCGCCGGGATGCCGGTCTACGGCACCTGCGCGGGCATGATCATGCTGGCGGACAAGATCCTGGACGGCCGCGAGGACCAGGAGACCGTCGGCGGCATCGACATGACGGTGCGCCGCAACGCCTTCGGGCGCCAGAACGAGTCCTTCGAGTCCGGGATCGACTTCACGGGCCTGGCCGACGCGCCGGTGCATGGCGTCTTCATCCGTGCCCCCTGGGTCGAGTCGGTCGGCGCGGGCGTCGAGGTGCTGGCCGAGCTGCCCGCCGCGGACGGCCCGGAGAGCCGGATCGTGGCAGTGCGCCAGGGCAACCTGCTCGCCACCTCCTTCCACCCGGAGCTGACCGGCGACCACCGGGTGCACGCGTACTTCGTGCGGATGGTCGAGGAGCACCTCGCCGGGGACGCGCGCTGACGGCGTCGACCACGCGCTGACCGTGTGCGCTTCACCGGTGACGACACCGGTAAGATCTCATCTGTTCATTTCCCTTTGGCGACGTAAAGGAGCTGGCGATGTCCGGCCACTCTAAGTGGGCTACCACCAAGCACAAGAAGGCCGTGATCGACGCCAAGCGCGGCAAGCTCTTCGCCAAGATGATCAAGAACATCGAGGTGGCGGCGCGCACGGGCGGTCCCGACCCGGCGGGCAACCCGACCCTCTACGACGCCATCCAGAAGGCCAAGAAGAGCTCGGTCCCGATCGACAACATCAACCGCGCCGTCAAGCGCGGTGGCGGTCTGGAGGCCGGCGGCGCCGACTACCAGACCATCATGTACGAGGGCTACGGCCCGAACGGCGTCGCGGTCCTGATCGAGTGCCTCACCGACAACCGCAACCGCGCGGCCTCCGACGTGCGCGTCGCGATGACCCGCAACGGCGGCTCGATGGCCGACCCGGGCTCGGTGTCGTACCTGTTCACCCGCAAGGGTGTCGTCATCGTCCCCAAGGCCGACGGCGTGGACGAGGACAAGCTGTTCGAGGTCGTCCTCGACCAGGAGCCGGAGGAGATCAACGACCTCGGCGACTCGTTCGAGATCGTCTCCGAGGCCTCGAAGATGGTCGCCGTGCGCACCGCGCTGGTCGACGCCGGCGTCGACTACGACTCGGCCGAGGCCAACTTCCTCCCCAGCATGCAGGTCGAGCTGGACGTCGACGGCGCCCGCAAGATCCTCAAGCTGATCGACGCCCTGGAGGACAGCGACGACGTGCAGAACGTCTTCGCCAACTTCGACATCTCCGACGAGGTCGGCGCGCAGCTCGACGCCGAGTGATCACTGCCCAGTGATCGTCGGTGAGTGACCGTTCTCACTGCCCGGCCCGGTGGTCCCTGGACCACCGGGCCGGTGTCGTCGGTGGGGTTGTCGGACCCGGGCGGTAGCCTGCGGAGGTCCTTCGTGGCGAGTGACAGGGAGACGGGCGAGTGGTGCGGGTACTGGGCGTGGACCCGGGGCTGACCAGGTGCGGGGTCGGCGTGGTCGAGGGTGCGCCGGGCCGGCCGCTGCGGATGGCCGGGGTCGGGGTGGTGCGCACCCCCGCCGAGGCCGAGATCGGGGAGCGGCTGCTCCAGGTCGAGCAGGGCATCGAGGCCTGGCTGGACGAGCACCGGCCCGACCTGGTCGCCGTCGAGCGGGTCTTCGCCCAGCACAACGTCCGCACCGTGATGGGCACCGCCCAGGCCAGCGCCGTCGCGATGCTCTGCGCCACCCGGCGCGGCATCCCCGTCACCCTGCACACCCCCAGCGAGGTCAAGGCCGCCGTCACCGGCTCCGGCCGGGCCGACAAGGCGCAGGTCACGGCCATGGTGCAGCGCCTGCTGCGGCTGGACGCGCCGCCCAAGCCGGCCGACGCCGCCGACGCGCTGGCGCTGGCCATCTGCCACATCTGGCGCGGCGGGGCGACCAACCGGCTGGAGGCCGCCGTCCGGGCCGCCCGGGCCACCCCCCGCTCCACTCCTCCGAAAGGCACCGTCCGATGATCGCCTTCGTGCAAGGGCCCGTGGCGGCCATCTCCTCCGGGACCGCGGTGGTCGAGGTCGGCGGGGTGGGCATGGCCGTGCAGTGCACCCCGAACACGCTGGCCGGGCTGCGGCTGGGCGAGCCGGCCCGGCTGGCCACCTCGCTGGTGGTCCGGGAGGACTCGCTGACCCTGTTCGGCTTCGCGGACGACGACGAGCGCGGCGTGTTCGAGATCCTCCAGGCCGCGCCCGGCGTCGGCCCCAAGCTGGCGCAGGCGATCCTCGGGGTGCACAGCCCCGACGCGCTGCGCGCCGCGGTCGCGGGCGGCGACGAGAAGGCGCTGGTCGCGGTGCCGGGCATCGGCAAGGCCAAGGCGGCCAAGCTGCTGCTGGAGTACAAGGACAAGCTCGGCGCCCCGCACGGCGCGGTCCCGGCGCAGAAGCCGATCGCCACCGGCCCGGCGCCGTGGAGCGATCAGCTGCACTCCGCGCTGACCGGCCTGGGGTACGCCCCGCGCGAGGCGGACGAGGCGGTCGCGGCCGTCACCCCGGAGGCCGAGGCGCAGGCGACGCCGGACGTCGGCGCCCTGCTCCGGCTCGCCCTGCGCGGCCTCAACCGGGCCCGCTGACCCACCTGACGATCTGTCCATTTGTCGATACTGGAGACTCTGGAGCCCGCGACGATGTACGACCCGGAACCCGCCGACCGGCTGGTCACGGCCGCCGCCGACGGTGAGGACCAGGCGGTGGAGGCGGCGCTGCGCCCCAAGCTGCTGGACGAGTTCATCGGCCAGGAGCGGGTGCGCGAGCAGCTGTCGCTGGTGCTCCAGGCCGCCCGCAAGCGCGGCAGCGCGCCCGACCACGTGCTGCTGAGCGGGCCGCCCGGGCTCGGCAAGACCACCCTGTCCATGATCATCGCCGCCGAGCTGGGCGCGCCGATCCGGATCACCTCCGGCCCGGCCATCCAGCACGCCGGGGACCTCGCGGCGATCCTCTCCTCGCTCACCGAGGGCGAGGTGCTCTTCCTCGACGAGATCCACCGGATGTCCCGGCCGGCCGAGGAGATGCTCTACATGGCGATGGAGGACTTCCGGGTCGACGTGATCGTCGGCAAGGGTCCGGGCGCCACCGCCATCCCGCTGGAGCTGCCGCCGTTCACCCTGGTCGGCGCCACCACCCGGGCCGGCCTGCTGCCGCCGCCGCTGCGCGACCGCTTCGGCTTCACCGGGCACATGGAGTTCTACGCCCCGGCCGAGCTCCAGCGGGTGGTGCACCGCTCGGCCGCGCTGCTGGACGTGGAGATAGACCCGGCCGGCGCGGCCGAGATCGCCGGGCGCTCGCGCGGCACCCCGCGCATCGCCAACCGGCTGCTGCGCCGGGTCCGCGACTACGCCCAGGTCCGGCACGACGGGCAGGTCACCGTCGAGATCGCCGCCCAGGCGCTGGACGTCTACGAGGTGGACGCCCGCGGCCTGGACCGGCTGGACCGCGCGGTGCTGGACGCGCTGCTGCGGCTGTTCGGCGGCGGTCCGGTCGGCTTGTCGACACTGGCGGTCGCCGTGGGGGAGGAGTCCGAGACGGTCGAGGAGGTCGCCGAGCCGTTCCTGGTCCGCGAGGGCCTGCTCGCCCGCACCCCGCGCGGCCGGATCGCCACCGCCGCGGCCTGGCAGCACCTCGGTCTGACCCCGCCGGTCCAGACCATTCGCGGACGTGTTCCGGCGCAACCGGAGCTGTTCCCCGCCGATGAAAGTTGACCGCCATCGGCTGAACGGGTGAGTCGGTCCGGTCGGTTCCCACCCGGTGCTTCCGTGGTGGCACACGGAGGAGCCGGGAGTGAGGTCCGGGGAAACTGTGCAGGCGGAGGCTCGCCACTTTCGGTGGCAGGATGCGATGCTTGGCGTTGTCCGATCGATTCGGGGTCGCCTAGACTCCGCCGGACCGCCCCTCTCACCTGACGGGCCGACCAATACCACACAGGCCGCCGGCCGGCGGCCCGTAAAGGACCCTGGCTGCAGTGAACCTCATCATCCTTCTCCTCCCGATCATCGCGATCGTGCTCATGTTCCGGTCGCAGAAGAAGCGCCAGTCGCAGATGCAGCAGATGCAGACCGCGCTGGAGCCGGGGGCCGGTGTGCGCACCATCGGCGGTCTTTACGCCCAGGTGAAGGCGGTCAACGACGAGACCGTCGAACTGGAGATCGCGCCCGGCGTGGTCACCCACTTCACCAAGAGCGCCATCGCGGCCGTCCTGGACCCCCAGGAGTACGACGCGATCATCAACGGCCGCCCCGCCGATGACGAGCTGCCCGAGCCGGAGGCCGAGGACGCCGACGCCGAGCCGGTCGAGGACAAGCCGCTGTCGCTCAGCAAGGACAGTGCCGAGAAGGGTGACGTCGAGGGCGGGGCTCCCGCGAGCAAGTAGTACGGACGGGCAACCCGCCCGGCCGCGCGGCACAGTGCCGCGAGCCCACAGGACCTCAGGGCCGCAGAATCGCCGGACCCCTGTCCCGCCACGAGCCGGACGGGGGTCCGGTCGGGGAAGTGGCATGGACAGGGAGAAACGAGCAAGGTGGCAACACCCAAGTCGCGCCCGCGCGACGGCTACCCAGGGCGGGCGCTGGCCCTCATCCTGGTCGTCACCGTCGGACTGGTCGCCCTCATGTTCGGGACGGGCACCACCAAGCCCAGGCTCGGGATCGATCTCGCCGGTGGCACCAGCATCACGCTGACCGCGAAGTCGACCGATCCCAAGGCGATCAGCAAGTCCAACATGGACATCGCCACCGGGATCATCGAGCGCCGCGTCAACGGCATGGGTGTCTCCGAGGCGGAGGTCCAGACCCAGGGCGACAACACGATCATCGTGAACATCCCCAAGGGCGGCAACCAGCAGAACGCGGCGGACCAGGTGGGCACCACCGCCAAGCTGTTCTTCCGTCCGGTCCTGGCCGTGGCGCCCAGCGGCGTCACCGCTCCGGTGCCGACCGGCACCCCGTCCGCGGGCGCCACCGGCACCCCGGGGGCGACCCCGTCCGCCAGCGCGACCGGCAGCCCGTCCGCGAGCGCCACCAAGCAGGGCCGCCCCGCGAGCGAGGCCCTGGCCGCCGAGGGCGCCAGCCCGACCGCCGCCGCCACCGGCGCGAGCACCGCGCCCTCCGCCGCCGCCACCGGCGCCCCGAGTGCCGCGGCCACCCCGCCGAGCGCCGCCGACCTCACCGCCGCGATGACCCAGGGCACCGTGCCGCCGGAGCTGACGGCCGCGTTCGCCGCCCTGGACTGCTCCAAGCCCGAGGTCCGCACCGCCCAGACCGGCGCCGATGACAAGGCCGTCGTCGCCTGCTCGCAGAAGCCCGAGAACGGCTACTACGAGAAGCTCGCCCTCGGCCCCGTCGCCGTGAAGGGCTCGGACGTCTCCAAGGCCCAGCCGAGCCTCGACACCCAGTCGGGCGCCGGCTGGCAGGTCCAGCTGCAGTTCAACGGCACCGGCACCGACGACTTCACCAAGATCACCGGCCAGCTCGCCACCCAGGCCCCGCCGAACAACCAGTTCGCGATCGTGCTGGACAACCAGGTCGTCTCGCACCCCGAGGTCAAGAACGCGATTCCCGGCGGCAGCGCCGTGATCACCGGCCGCTTCACCCAGACCGAGGCGCAGGACCTGTCCAACGTGCTCGGCTACGGCGCCCTGCCGCTGGAGTTCGTCAAGAGCGACATCACCACCGTCTCCCCGGCGCTCGGCAGCGACCAGCTCAAGGCCGGCCTGGTGGCCGGCGCGATCGGCATGCTGCTGGTGGTCGCCTACTCGCTGGTCTACTACCGCGGCCTCGGCCTGGTCTCGATCGCCGGTCTGCTCGTCTCGGCGGCCCTGACCTACTCGATCATGAGCCTGCTCGGCAACGCGATCGGCTTCGCGCTGAACCTGCCGGCGGTCTGCGGTGCGATCGTCGCGATCGGCATCACGGCGGACTCCTTCATCGTGTACTTCGAGCGCATCCGCGACGAGGTCCGCGAGGGCGCCCCGCTGCGCCCGGCGGTCCAGCGGGCCTGGCCGCGCGCCCGGCGCACCATCCTGGTCTCGGACTTCGTGTCCTTCCTCTGTGCCGCCGTGCTCTACGTGGTCTCGGTCGGCAAGGTCCAGGGCTTCGCGTTCACCCTGGGTCTGACCACGGCGCTCGACGTCGTGGTGATCTTCCTCTTCACCAAGCCGCTGATCACGCTGCTGGCCCGCCGCAAGTTCTTCCTGAACGGCCACCCGTGGTCCGGCCTGGACCCGAAGCGGCTGGGCGCCCGCCCGCCGCTGCGCAGCAGCCGTCGCCGTAACCCCTCCTCTGCCGCCGTGAAGGAGGCCTGACACCGTGTCACGCTTCTCCAACCTGGGCCACCGGCTCTACCAGGGTGAAGTCAGCTTCGACTTCGTCGGACGCCGCAAGCTCTGGTACTCCATCTCCGGCGTGATCGTGCTGGTCGCGGCGATCGGCCTGGCCATGGGCCTGCACCTGGGCATCGAGTTCAAGGGCGGCTCGGTCTACACCGTGGCCAAGCCCGGCCTGACGGTCTCCCAGGCACAGGAAACCGCGGACGGGGTCGTCTCCTCGCACCCGCTGGTGCAGTCGACCGACAACGGCAAGATCCGCATCCAGGTCAGCACCGAGGAGCCGAAGAGCTCCGACCAGATCCGCGCCGAGCTCTCGCAGAAGCTCGACGTGCCGCTGGACACCGTCGAGGCCCAGGTGATCGGCCCCAGCTGGGGCAAGCAGATCTCCCAGAAGGCACTCACCGGTCTGATCGTCTTCATGGTCCTGGTGACGGTCTACCTGGCGATCGCCTTCGAGTGGCGGATGGCGGTGTCCGCCCTGGTCGCCCTCATCCACGACCTCCTGATCACCATCGGCGTGTACGCCCTGGTGGGCTTCGAGGTCACCCCGGGTACGGTGATCGGCTTCCTGACCATCCTCGGGTACTCGCTCTACGACACGGTCGTCGTCTTCGACACCGTGAAGGAGAACACCAAGGGGCTCACCAAGCAGAACAAGCTCACCTACAGCGAGGCCGCGAACGCGGGCCTCAACCAGACCCTGGTGCGCTCGCTCAACACCACCGTGGTGGCACTGCTTCCGGTCGCCGCACTGCTGTTCATCGGTGGCGGCCTCCTGGGCGCCGGCACCCTGAACGACATCTCGCTCGCGCTGTTCATCGGCCTCGCGGCCGGTGCCTACTCCTCGATCTGCGTCGCCACCCCGCTGCTGGCGCAGCTCAAGGAGGAGCAGCCGGATATGAAGGCGCTGCGCAAGCGGGTCCTCCAGCACCGCGCCGCCGCGGCCGCCAAGGCCGAGGCCGCGGACGAGGAGCCGACGGGCGAGGAGCAGCCTGCGGGTATGGTCGGACAGCGTGGCCGCTCGGCCGGCACCTCCCGTGCCAAGGGCCGTCCGTCCACCAAGCGCTGACCCCGACCACGACCCCGGGGCCCCACCAGACCGTGAAGGACACCACCGTGACCACCGCCGACACCGCACTGGCCGAGCTGCTGAACAGCCGGATCCGGGACGTCCCGGACTACCCGAAGCCGGGTGTGCTGTTCAAGGACATCGCGCCGCTGCTCGCCGACGCCGAGGCCTTCGGCGCCCTCACCCGGGCGCTGGCGGACCGGGCCGCGGAGCTCGGTGCGACCAAGGTGGTGGGCCTGGAGGCGCGCGGCTTCGTGCTGGCGGCCCCGGCGGCCTTCGCGGCCGGGCTCGGCTTCGTGCCGATCCGCAAGCAGGGCAAGCTGCCCGGCGAGGTGTTCCGGCGCTCGTACGAGCTGGAGTACGGCTCGGCGACGCTGGAGGTGCAGTGCGACGCCTTCGCGCCCGGTGAGCGGGTGCTGGTGGTGGACGACGTGCTGGCCACCGGTGGCACCATCGGCGCCTCGCTGGACCTGGTGAAGGAGGCCGGGGCCGAGCTGGCGGGCGTCGTGGTGCTGATGGAGCTGGGCTTCCTGGACGGCCGCGAGCGGCTGGCCGGGCACCTGGGCGGCGCTCCGCTGGAGACGCTGGTCACGGTCTGACGGATACGTCAGGAGGACGGCGGTCGGAACATCCGACCGCCGTCCTTCCGTTTCCTGGCCCGGCCGGATGAACACCCCGGCGCCCGGCTCGGTACCATGAAGATTCATCCCCTCCCGGTTGTCCCCGAACGTCCGGGCCCCGGCAGGGGCCGGCCCCGGTGCCCCGAGGAGTTGTCCTTGCCCGACGAGGTTGTGCCCACGGCCGCAGCGGCCGCCCCCGAAGACCGTCCCACGCCCTCGGGGGCCACCCCGGCACGCCCGGCGCCGACCTCCTCGCGTTCGCTCGGCCCGTCCGGCCGCGGTTCCACCGGCGGCATGCGCGCCCGCCTGGCCCGCCTCGGCGGCCAGCGCTCCAGCGTGCTGAACCCCGTCCTGGAGCCGTTGTTCCGCTCGATCCGGGCGAACGACCCCAAGGCCGACCCGGCGCTGCTGCGCGACATCGAGAAGGCGTACGCGGTGGCCGAGAAGTGGCACCGCGGACAGAAGCGCAAGAGCGGCGACCCGTACATCACCCACCCGCTGGCCGTCGCGACGATCCTGGCCGAGCTCGGCATGGACGCCCCGACCCTGATGGCCGGGCTGCTGCACGACACCGTCGAGGACACCGACTACGGCCTGGAGACCCTGCGCAAGGACTTCGGCGACTCGGTGGCCCTGCTGGTGGACGGCGTCACCAAGCTGGACCGGGTCAAGTTCGGCGAGGCCGCGCAGGCCGAGACCGTCCGCAAGATGGTCGTGGCGATGGCCAAGGACCCGCGGGTCCTGGTGATCAAGCTCGCCGACCGCCTGCACAACATGCGCACGATGCGCTACCTCAAGCGGGAGAAGCAGGAGAAGAAGGCCCGCGAGACGCTGGAGATCTACGCCCCGCTGGCGCACCGGCTGGGCATGAACACCATCAAGTGGGAGCTGGAGGACCTCGCCTTCGCGATCCTCTACCCCAAGATGTACGACGAGATCGTCCGGCTGGTCGCCGAGCGCGCCCCCAAGCGGGACGAGTACCTGGCGACCGTCATCGACCAGGTCCAGGCGGACCTGCGCGGCGCCCGGATCACCGCCTCCGTCACCGGCCGGCCGAAGCACTACTACTCGGTCTACCAGAAGATGATCGTCCGGGGCCGGGACTTCGCCGAGATCTACGACCTGGTGGGCATCCGGGTCCTGGTCGACACCGTCCGCGACTGCTACGCGGCGCTGGGCACCATCCACGCGCGGTGGAACCCGGTGCCGGGGCGGTTCAAGGACTACATCGCGATGCCCAAGTTCAACATGTACCAGTCGCTGCACACCACGGTGATCGGTCCCGGGGGCAAGCCGGTCGAGCTGCAGATCCGCACCTTCGACATGCACCGGCGGGCCGAGTACGGCATCGCCGCGCACTGGAAGTACAAGCAGCGCGCGGTGGCCGGGGCGTCCAAGGTCCGCACCGACACCCCGACCCAGGTCCGCAAGGAGGACAAGGCCGGCGCCGTCAACGAGATGGCCTGGCTGCGGCAGCTGCTGGACTGGCAGAAGGAGACCGCCGACCCGGGCGAGTTCCTGGAGTCGCTCCGCTTCGACCTGGCCAGCAACGAGGTCTTCGTCTTCACCCCCAAGGGTGACGTGATAGCCCTGCCGGCCGGGGCCACCCCGGTCGACTTCGCCTTCGCGGTGCACACCGAGGTCGGCTACCGGACGATAGGCGCCCGGGTCAACGGGCGGCTGGTGCCGCTGGAGTCGACCCTGGAGAACGGCGACACCGTCGAGGTCTTCACCTCCAAGGCGGAGAACGCCGGACCCTCCCGGGACTGGCTGGGCTTCGTCAAGTCCCCGCGCGCCCGCAACAAGATCCGCGCCTGGTTCTCCAAGGAGCGCCGCGAGGAGGCGATCGAGCACGGCAAGGAGGCGATCGTCCGGGCGATGCGCAAGCAGGGCCTGCCGATCCAGCGGATCCTGACCGGCGACTCGCTGGTCACCCTGGCCCACGAGATGCGCTACCCCGACATCTCCTCGCTCTACGCCGCGATCGGCGAGGGCCACGTCGCCGCGCCGAACATCGTGCAGAAGCTGGTGCAGGCGCTCGGCGGCGAGGAGGGGGCGACCGAGGACCTGGCGGAGACCGCCACCCCGACCCACGACAACCGCCGCGCGGTGCGCCGCCGGGCCAAGGGCGACCCGGGCGTGATCGTCAAGGGCGTCGAGGACGTCTGGGTCAAGCTCTCCCGCTGCTGCACCCCGGTGCCCGGCGACCCGATCGTCGGCTTCGTGACCCGCGGCAACGGCGTCTCGGTGCACCGCGCCGACTGCGTCAACGTGGAGGCGCTGAGCCAGCAGCCGGAGCGCATGATCGACGTCGAGTGGGCGGCCACCCAGTCCTCGGTCTTCCTGGTGGCCATCCAGGTCGAGGCGCTGGACCGCTCCCGGCTGCTCTCGGACGTCACCCGGGTGCTCTCCGACCAGCACGTCAACATCCTGTCGGCGGCGGTGCAGACCTCCCGGGACCGGGTGGCGATGAGCCGCTTCACCTTCGAGATGGGCGACCCGAAGCACCTGGGACACGTGCTCAAGGCGGTGCGCGGCGTCGAGGGCGTGTACGACGTCTACCGCGTCACCTCCGCCCGAAAGTAGCGCGCGGGTACGCGGAAGGCCCCCGGGAGCGTTCCCGGGGGCCTTCGCCGTTCAGCGCTCGGGGCGGTCAGCCGCTGAACTCCTCCTGGCTCCGGTGCGCCTGCTCCAGCAGGGTCTGCACGCCGGCCAGCTCGGACTCCAGCTTGGCGGTCCTGGACGCGTTGCCGGCCGCGCGGGCCTTGTCCAGGTCGGCCTGGATCTTGTCGGCCTTGGCCTGGAACAGGCCCACCATGCCGGCCGCGCGGGCCTTGGCCTCCGGGTTGGAGCGCTTCCACTCGGCGTCCTCGGCCTCGCGGATGGCCCGCTCGACCGTGTTCAGCCGGCCGTCCAGCTTCGGACGGACCTCGCGCGGCACGTGGCCGATGGCCTCCCAGCGCTCGTTGACCTCGCGCAGCGCGGCCTTGGCGGTCTTGAGGTCGGTGATCGGCAGGATCGCCTCGGCCTCGGCGGCGAGCGCCTCCTTGAGCTTCTGGTTCTCCACCTGCTCGGCGTCCCGCTCGCTGAACACCGAGGAGCGGGCCTGGAAGAAGACGTCCTGGGCGCCGCGGAACCGCGCCCACAGCTCGTCCTCGATGTCCCGCTGGGCCCGGCCGGCGGACTTCCAGCGCGCCATCAGGTCGCGGTAGGCGGCCGCGGTGCTGCCCCACTCCGTGGACGAGGACAGCGCCTCGGCCTCGGTGACCAGCGCCTCCTTGGTCTGCCGCGCCTTCTCGCGCTCGGCGTCCAGGGTGGCGAAGTGCGCCTTGCGGTGCTTGGAGAAGACCGAGCGGGCGTGCGAGAAGCGGTGCCACAGCTCGTCGTCGCTCTTGCGGTCCAGCCGCGGCAGGCCCTTCCAGGTGTCCACCAGGGCGCGCAGCCGGTCCCCGGCCTCCCGCCACTGGGTCGACTCGGCGAGCTGCTCGGCCTCGGTGACCAGGGCCTCCTTGGCCGTACGGGCCTCGTCCTGGGCCTTGGCGCGAGCGGCCTTGCGCTCCTCGCGCCGGCTCTCGATCTCGCCGGCGAGCGTGTCCAGCCGCTTGGCCAGGCCCTCCAGGTCGCCGACCGCGTGTCCCTCGACCACCTGGGCGCGCAGGTGCTCCAGCGCGGTCTGGGCGTCCTTGGCGGCCAGGTCGGTGGTGCGCACCCGCTTCTCCAGCAGGCCGATCTCCACCTCGATGCCCTGGTACTTGCGCTCGAAGTAGGCGAGGGCCTCCTCGGGCGAGCCGGCCTGCCAGGAACCGACGACGCGTTCACCGTCGGCCGTCCTGACGTAGACCGTGCCCTGCTCGTCCACACGGCCCCACGGGTCGCTGCTCATAGCGCGTCCTCCACATGACGTCGCGCCCGCGCCGGGGCGGCGCGCGTCCGTCGTCCACAGTTGATGTGCGACGGACCGAAAGAGTCCGCCGTCCCCGTCCGCCGTGCCTTGCTGCCGAGGGTGACGGCCAGGCGGGTGCGGGCACCCTATACAACGCCAACATAGGCGACCGGGACCGGTGCTGTCCGCATCCGGGCCGGGCGATTTCGGTCCGGGGCCCTGCGGGGACGGCGCGCAGGCCGCCCCCGCAGGGCCCCGGAGTAGGTCAACCCTTCGCCACCGTAACGGAGTTGAAGGTGACGTCGGCCATCGGGTGGCCGTCCGGCGAGCCCTCCAGGGTGCCCGCGGCGGCGATCTTCTGCACCACGTCCAGGCCCCCGGTGATCTTGCCGAAGGGGGTGTAGTTCGGCGGCAGCTTGGTGTCCTTGTAGACCAGGAAGAACTGGCTGCCGTTGGTGCCCGGGCCGGAGTTGGCCATCGCCACGGTGCCGGCCGGGTAGGTCGCGCCGGTCAGGTTCTCGTCCGCGAACTTGTAGCCGGGGCCGCCGGTGCCGCCCGGGACGGTCGCGCTGGCGGTCGGGTCGCCGCACTGGAGCACGAAGATGCCGTCGGTGGTGAGCCGGTGGCACTTGGTGTGGTCGAAGTACTGCTCGCCGGCCAGGAAGGCGAAGGAGTTCACGGTGTGCGGGGCCTTCGCGGCCTCCAACGCGATCGTCACCTTGCCGCAGTTGCTGTCCAGCGTCATGGCGTACGAGCCGCCCGGGTCGACCGTCATGGCCGGCTCGGCCTGCCACTGCTTGCCGTTGGGCGCGCCCGGCGCCGGGGCGGCGCAGCCCTCGACCGGCTTGCGGGTCGGGGTGGACGGCTCGTCGGTGCTGGTCGGCGCCGCCTGGGCGCTGTTCGCCGAGGCCTTCTTGTCGCCCTTGTCGTCCGAGCTGAACGCGCCGGTGGCGATCAGGGTGCCACCGCCGGCCAGCACCACGACGGCGAGCGAGGCGCCCAGGATCGTGTTGCGCCGCCTGCGTGCGGCCGCGGCCGCGACCCGGCGCTCCAACTGGCGCTCGTACTTGTCTCGGGCGAGCTGCCGCCGCCGTTGTTCGCTGCTGACCACCGGCCGTGTCTCCTACGGATGTGCGGGAAAAGTGGATGGATTCCGGAGCGGATCATCGCATCCCTCGGCGGCCAAGTGTAGGGACCGGGCCTGTAAGAACCCGGTGAACCTGCCGGGCCGCGGCGCCCCGTCACCCCTATCTGGTTCGCAACCGGACCCGCGGCGCCGGTAGGCTGCACCTACATCACCACTGGCAGCGATCACCACTGGTAGCCGCCGCAGCCGACCGCCGCACACCCGAAGGACGCGCGTGTTCATCGCCGGATTCCCCGCTGGAGCCTGGGGCACCAACTGCTACCTGGTCGCCCCGGCGGCGGGCGAGGAGTGCGTCATCGTCGATCCCGGCCACCAGGCGGCCCGCGGCGTCGAGGAGATGGTCCGCGAGCACCGGCTGAAGCCCGTCGCCGTGCTGCTCACCCACGGCCACATCGACCACGTGGCCTCGGTGGTCCCGGTCTGCGGCGCCCGCGGCGTCCCGGCCTGGATCCACCCCGAGGACCGGTACATGATGTCCGACCCGGAGAAGGCGCTCGGCCGCTCCCTGGGCACCCAGCTGATGGGCGAGCTCACCGTCGGCGAGCCCGACGACGTGCGCGAGCTCACCGACGGCAGCGTGCTGGAGCTGGCCGGCCTGAAGCTCACCGTGGACCACGCCCCGGGCCATACCGGGGGGTCGGTGACCTTCCGGACGCCCGGTGCCGAGGAGCTCCCCCCGGTGCTGTTCTCGGGCGACCTGCTGTTCGCCGGCTCCATCGGGCGTACCGACCTCCCGGGCGGGGACAGCGCGGCGATCATGAACTCGCTGGCCCGGGTGTGCCTGCCCCTCGACGATTCCACCGTGGTCCTCTCCGGCCACGGCGGTCAGACCACCATCGGCCGCGAGCGCGCCACCAACCCCTACCTCCGACAGGCAGCGGGGGCGGCCGGCGCCCCGGCTTTCCCGCGACGAGGAATGTGACGGAAGAGAAGTTGAGCACCTTCACCGCCCCCAAGGGCACCTACGACCTGCTGCCCCCCAGCTCCGCGACGTTCCTGGCGATCCGCGAGCGCATCGCCGCACCCGCCCGCCGGGCCGGCTACGGCTACGTCGAGACCCCGGTCTTCGAGGACGTGAAGCTGTTCTCCCGCGGTGTCGGCGAGTCCACCGACATCGTCTCCAAGGAGATGTACACCCTCACCACCAAGGGCGGCGACGAGCTGGCGCTGCGCCCGGAGGGCACCGCCTCGGTGCTGCGCGCCGCCCTCCAGGCCAACCTGCACAAGCAGGGCAACCTGCCGGTCAAGCTCTGGTACTCCGGCTCGTACTACCGCTACGAGCGCGCCCAGAAGGGCCGCTACCGCCAGTTCTCCCAGGTCGGTGCCGAGGCGATCGGCGCCGAGGACCCGGCGCTGGACGCCGAGCTGATCATCCTGGCCGACGACGCCTTCCGCTCGCTGGGCCTGGGCAACTACTCGCTGCTGCTCAACAGCCTCGGCGACAAGCAGTGCCGCCCGGTCTACCGCGCCGCCCTGATCGAGTTCCTCTCGGGCCTGGACCTGGACGAGGAGACCCGCCGCCGCGCCGAGATCAACCCGCTGCGCGTCCTCGACGACAAGCGCGAGTCGGTTCAGGCCCAGCTCACCGACGCCCCGATGCTCCGCGACTACCTGTGCGAGGAGTGCAAGGCGTACGACGAGAAGGTCCGCGAGCTGCTCACCGCCAACGGCGTCGCCTTCGTCGACGACCCGAAGCTGGTCCGCGGCCTGGACTACTACACCCGCACCACCTTCGAGTTCGTGCACAACGGCCTCGGCGCCCAGTCCGCCATCGGCGGCGGCGGCCGCTACGACGGCCTGTCCGAGATGATCGGCGGCCCCGCGCTGCCGTCCGTCGGCTGGGCCCTCGGCGTGGACCGCACCTTCCTGGCCCTGGAGGCCGAGGGCGTGGATCTCGACCTGCCGGCCGCCACCTCCGTCTACGCCGTCGCGCTCGGCGAGGAGGCCAAGAACATCCTGTTCGCCAAGGTGGTCGAGCTGCGCCGGGCCGGCGTCGCCACCGACCTCGCCTTCGGCGTCAAGAGCATCAAGAACGCCATGAAGTCCGCCGACCGGTCCGGCGCCCGCTTCGCCCTGATCGCCGGGGACCGGGACCTCGCCGAGGGCGTCGTCCAGCTCAAGGACCTGAGCACCGGCGAACAGGCCCCCGTCGCCCTCGACGCACTCGTCACCACCCTGAAGGAGAAGCAGCTGTGATCCGCACGCACGACGCGGGCACGCTCCGCCCGGAGCACGCAGGCACCACCGTCACCCTGGCCGGCTGGGTCGCCCGCCGCCGCGACCACGGCGGCGTCGCCTTCATCGATCTGCGCGACGCCTCCGGCACCGTGCAGATCGTGGTCCGCGACCTCGACTCGGTGCACGGCCTGCGCGCCGAGTACTGCGTCAAGGTCGTCGGCGACGTCCGGGTCCGCCCCGAGGGCAATGAGAACCCGGACATCCCGACCGGCGCGGTCGAGGTCGTCGTCAGCGCGATCGAGGTGCTCTCCGAGGCCGCCCCGCTGCCCTTCCCGGTCGCCGAGTACGAGCCGGGCACGGTCAACGAGGAGGTCCGCCTCCGCTACCGCTACCTCGACCTGCGCCGCGAGGGCCCGGCCAAGGGCCTGCGCCTGCGCTCCAAGGTCAACAACATCATCCGCCGGGTGATGGAGGAGAACGACTACCTCGACATCGAGACGCCGTACCTCACCCGCTCCACCCCCGAGGGCGCCCGCGACTTCCTGGTCCCGGTCCGCCTCCAGCCCGGCCACTGGTACGCCCTGCCGCAGTCGCCCCAGCTGTTCAAGCAGCTGCTGATGGTGGCCGGCATGGAGCGCTACTACCAGATCGCCCGCTGCTTCCGCGACGAGGACTTCCGCGCCGACCGGCAGCCGGAGTTCACCCAGCTGGACATCGAGGCCTCGTTCGTCGACCAGGAGGACATCCTGGCCCTCGGCGAGAAGATCATCGGCTCCGTCTGGCGCGAGGTCCACGGCTACGAGATCCCCAACCCGCTGCCGCGGATGACCTACGCGGACGCCATGGGCCGCTACGGCTCGGACAAGCCGGACGTCCGCTTCGGCCAGGAGCTCACCGACCTGACCGCGTACTTCAAGGGCACCGACTTCCGCGTCTTCCAGGCCCCGTACGTCGGCGCCGTGGTCATGCCCGGCGGTGCCTCGCAGCCGCGCAAGCAGCTGGACGCCTGGCAGGACTGGGCCAAGGCGCGCGGCGCCCGCGGCCTCGCCTACGTGCTCATCGACGCCGAGACCGGCGAGCTGCGCGGCCCGGTCGCCAAGAACCTCTCCGAGGAGCACCTGGCCGGCCTCGCCGCCGCCGCCGGCGCCAAGAACGGCGACGCGATCTTCTTCGCGGCCGGCAAGGAGCGCGCCTCGCAGGAGCTGCTCGGCGCCGCCCGTCTGGAGATCGGCCGCCGCTGCGAGCTGATCGACGAGTCCCAGTGGGCCTTCCTCTGGGTCGTCGACTTCCCGATGTTCGAGCCGATCGAGGACGACAAGGGACAGTTCCAGGGCTGGCACGCGGTGCACCACCCGTTCACCGCCCCGACCGCGGAGTCGCTGGACACCTTCGACACCGACCCGGGCTCGGCGCTCTCCAACGCCTACGACCTGGTCCTCAACGGCTCGGAGCTGGGCGGCGGTTCGATCCGTATCCACCAGCGCGACGTGCAGAAGCGGGCGTTCGACGCGATCGGCCTCTCCGAGGAGGAGGCGGCCTCGCAGTTCGGCTTCCTGCTGGACGCCTTCAACTACGGCCCGCCGCCGCACGGTGGCGTCGCCTTCGGCCTGGACCGCATCGTCACGCTGCTGGGCGGGTACGACACCATCCGGGACGTCATCGCCTTCCCGAAGACGTCCACCGGCGGCGACCCGCTGACCGGCGCCCCGACCCCGATCACCCCGGCGCAGCGTCGCGAGGCCGGCGTGGACGCCCAGCCGAAGGTCCGCGAGGACGCCAAGGGCGAGGCTCAGCCCAAGTCCTGACGTCGCGTCATCCGCTAACCTGCAACGGCCCCGGACGGCTCGCCCGTCGTCCGGGGCCGGTCCACAACGGTGTGTGACACAGGGAGGGTTGACTCAATGCAGGTCACAACGAGAGTCGAATGTCCGGACGACGTCCCGGCGACCAGACGCGTCCACATGGCCGCGTTCCCGGGGCCGGACGAGGCGGACCTGGTGGACGCGCTGCGCCGCGATCCCGCCTGGCTGCCCGGGCTGTCCGTGGTGGCGGTCGACGGTGCCGGGCTGGTGATCGGCCACGCGCTGCTGACCCGGCTGCGGGTCGGCGACGGCAAGGCGCTGGCGCTCGCGCCGGTCGCGGTGGCGCCCGAGTGGCAGCGCCGGGGCGTCGGCGAGCTGGTCGTCCGGGCCGCGCTGGCGGCGGCCGAGGAGGCGGGCGAGAAGCTCGTGGTCGTCCTCGGCGATCCGGAGTACTACGGGCGGTTCGGCTTCGCGCCGGCCGGGCGGCACCAGGTCTCCGGCCCGTTCGAGGTGCCGGAGGCGTACTTCCAGGCGCTGCCGCTGGCGGCGTACGACGGCGCCCCGCGCGGGCTCTGCCGCTACCCCGAGCCCTTCGTCGCCGTATAGAGCCTGCCTCCGGGCTCCTGCCCCACCCCGAGCGCCGCTCCCTCGGGCGCCTCTCCCGGGGCCGGTCCACGAGACCGGCCCGGTCGCCACGGCCTCGCCGACCTGCGGATCCGGCCGCCGGCGCCTACGGTGAATGCTCATCAGCATTCGACCGAACGGAGGACCCGAGGGTGGCCGAGCAGCGGCGGACCGGGAAGCCGGGGAAACTGGCCAGGAAGCCGTACGAGCGGGAGCTGCTGCGGCTCCAGGAGGAGCTGGTGAAGCTCCAGGAGTGGGTGCGGGCCGAGGGCGCCCGGCTGGTGGTGGTCTTCGAGGGACGTGACGCCGCCGGAAAGGGCGGAGCGATCAAGCGGGTGACGGAGTACCTGAACCCGCGCATCGCCCGGGTCGCGGCACTGCCCACGCCGACCGAACGGCAGAAGACCCAGTGGTACTTCCAGCGGTACGTCGAGCACCTGCCGGCCGCCGGGGAGATCGTGCTGTTCGACCGCAGCTGGTACAACCGTGCGGGCGTCGAGCGCGTGATGGGCTTCTGCAGCGACGAGGAGTACTGGCAGTTCCTGCACCAGTGCCCGACCTTCGAGCGGATGCTGACCGAGTCGGGCATCCTGCTGCGCAAGTACTGGTTCTCGGTGAGCGACACCGAGCAGGAGCGGCGCTTCCGGGACCGCCTGGGCGACCCGATGAAGCGCTGGAAGCTCTCCCCGATGGACGTCGAGTCGATCACCCGCTGGGAGGACTACTCGCGGGCCAAGGACGAGATGTTCATCCACACCGACACCCCGGACTCGCCCTGGCACGTGGTGGAGAGCGACGACAAGCGCCGGGCCCGGATCAACATGATCGCCCACCTGCTGTCCACCGTGCCGTACCGCGAGATCAGGGCCCGGCAGGTCGAACTGCCGCCCCGCCCCGCGTCGCGCGGCTACCAGCGGCCCCCGCGCGACCTGCAGAAGTACGTCCCGGACCACGCCGCCGGGCTGGAGTAGGCCGGGCCCGTCGCGTGCCTTGCCGGGCTGTCCGGGGCCTCGCATAGGCTTCCGGTGTGGACGAACCGGACCTCTTCACCGCCGCAGCCGAGGAACGCCAGAGCAGGGAGCCCGGCCGGGCGCCGCTGGCCGTACGGATGCGTCCGCGCACCCTGGACGAGGTGGCGGGGCAGCGGCAGCTGCTGAAGCCCGGCTCGCCGCTGCGCCGGCTGGTCGCGGGCTCGCGGGGCCCGGCGGCGACCAGTTCGGTGATCCTCTGGGGGCCGCCCGGCACCGGCAAGACCACCCTGGCGCACGTGATCAGCCAGGCGGTCGAGGGCCGCTTCGTGGAGCTGTCCGCGATCACCGCCGGGGTCAAGGAGGTCCGGGCGGTGATCGACGGCGCCCGGCGGGCGGTCGGGATGTCCGGCCGGGAGACGGTGCTCTTCCTGGACGAGATCCACCGCTTCTCCAAGGCCCAGCAGGACTCGCTGCTGCCGGCCGTGGAGAACCGCTGGGTGACCCTGATCGCGGCGACGACCGAGAACCCGTACTTCTCGGTGATCTCCCCGCTGCTGTCCCGCTCGCTGCTGCTCACCCTGGAGTCGCTGACCGACGAGGACATCCGGGCGCTGCTGCGCCGCGCGGTGGCCGACGAGCGCGGCCTGGAGGGCGCGCTGGAGCTGTCCGCGGAGGCCGAGGACCACCTGGTGCGGCTGGCCGGCGGGGACGCCCGGCGGGCGCTCACCACCCTGGAGGCGGCGGCCGGTGCGGCGCTGGAGAAGAGCGAGCCGAGCATCACGCTGGCCACCACCGAGACGGCGGTCAACCAGGCGGCGGTGCGCTACGACAAGGACGGCGACCAGCACTACGACGTGGCGAGCGCGCTGATCAAGTCGATCCGCGGCAGCGACGTGGACGCCACCCTGCACTACCTGGCCCGGATGATCGAGGCGGGGGAGGACCCGCGGTTCATCGCCCGCCGGCTGATGATCTCGGCCAGCGAGGACGTCGGACTGGCCGACCCGACGGCCCTGCAGACGGCGGTGGCGGCGGCCCAGGCGGTGGCCCTGATCGGGTTCCCGGAGGCCCGGATCATCCTCTCCCAGGCGGCCATCGCGCTGGCCCTGGCGCCCAAGTCCAACGCCGCCTACCTGGCGATCGACGCGGCGCTGGCGGACGTCCGGCAGGGCCTGGCGGGCGCCGTCCCGCCCCACCTGCGGGACGCGCACTACGGCGGCGCGGGCAAGCTCGGCCACGGCCAGGGCTACCGGTACCCGCACGACCTGCCGGAGGGCATCGCCGCCCAGCAGTACGCGCCGGACGCGGTGCACGGCAAGGAGTACTACCGGCCGACCAGGCGCGGCGGCGAGGCCCGGTACGCGGACGTGGTGGAGTGGACGCGCGGGCGGCTGCGGGGGGAGCGCAGGGTGGAGGGCAAGGCCGGGAAGAAGGACGGGAAGGCGCCCGCGAAGCCGGAGCAGAAGGCCGAGGAGCAGCCCGGGGAAAAGGGCGAGTGATCCACCGGTATACTCGGTCGGAGTGCCATGTCCCGGGACGGCGGCGGGGGAGACCCCACCGACCGGCCGCACCAGCGGGGCACCGGCCGTAGGCCCCCTCCGAGGGGCCCGCACCAGGAGCGTCGCGCACCGTTTCGGTGTCGCGGGCGGCCCAGATTCTGGGCCGCTCCGTGTGACCAGCACTTTCGTGCCCGGCTCCGGAGAGCGGCTGACCGCATCGCCTCGGCGATGGGTTGTCTCCGGGTCGCGAGATGCGACCTCCGTCAACACCTGGTGAAGCCGTATTCGTAAGCAAGGAAGGTTTGGTTCATGGCGAACCAGAAGCGTCCCAAGGTCAAGATCGCGCGTGCGCTCGGCGTGCCGCTGACCCCGAAGTCCGTCAAGTACTTCGAGGCCCGCCCGTACCCGCCCGGCCAGCACGGCCGTGGCCGCAAGCAGAACTCGGACTACAAGGTCCGTCTGCTCGAGAAGCAGCGTCTGCGCGCCCAGTACGACCTGAGCGAGAAGCAGATGGCGCGCGCGTTCGACCGCGCGAAGAAGGCCGAGGGCAAGACCGGTGAGGCGCTCGTCGCCGACCTGGAGACCCGTCTGGACTCGCTGGTGCTGCGTTCGGGCATCGCCCGCACCATCTACCAGGCCCGCCAGATGGTCGTCCACGGCCACATCGAGGTCAACGGCGGCAAGGTCAACAAGCCGTCGTTCCAGATGAAGCCGGGCTTCGTGGTCACCGTCCGCGAGCGCTCCAAGGAGAAGGTCCCCTTCCAGGTCGCCCGTGAGGGTGGCTACGCGGGTGAGGGCCAGACCCCGAAGTACCTCGAGGTCAACCTGAAGGCCCTGGCCTTCCGCCTGGACCGTGCGCCGCAGCGCAAGGAGGTCCCGGTGATCTGTGACGAGCAGCTGGTCGTCGAGTACTACTCGCGCTGACCCGGTTCCGCTCTTCGCGACACCACGAGCGAGCCCCCGCCGCCTTTCGAGGCGACGGGGGCTCGCCCCTTTTCCGCGCTGTCCTTCCCGCTGCCGTCAGATGCTCTCGCCGGTCATCGCGGCGGCCAGCCGCAGGTGCGGGCGGGCCTCCTCGGGCCGGCCCTGGCGCTCCAGGGTGCGGCCGAGCATCAGCCGGGCGTAGTCCTCGGCCGGGTCGGCCTCCAGGATCCGCAGCAGCTCGGCCTCGGCGCGGCGGAGCTGGGCCGAGTGGAAGTAGCTGCGGGCCAGCAGCATCCGGACGGAGAGGTTGGTCGGCTCCTCGGCGAGGACACCTTCGAGCGTGCGCGCCGCGTCGGTGTACGCCTTGGAATCGAAGTAGAACTTCGCCATGCGGTACTCGTTGGCGGCGTTGTGGACGGCCATGATGCTCCTTCCGGGCAGTTCCTTGCCTCCTCAAGCAATCGGCAAGTTTCAACTATTCCGCGCCGTCGAGGGCGCCGGCGCGGGCGGCACCGAGCGGGGGCCCCGCGCCGTTTCCGGGCCCTGCGCCCGGCCCCCGCCACCGAGCGCCCGGGCGACCGCCGCGTCCAGGTCCAGCAGGGTCCCGGCCTCGTAGCACTCCTCGTACTCCTGGGCGGTCAGCCCGGCCCGGGCCCGCTCGGCGCACTCCTGGTGCGGGCCGAAGAAGTTCCGCGAGCCCAGGAACGGGTTGCCGACCGTGCGCCAGATCCGGTGCGCGGCCCCCTGCAGCACCCGGGCCTCGCGCAGGTCGCCCGGCTCGCCCGGTCCGCTCGGCTCGGTCCCCAGCAGTGCCAGCAGGTCGATGCCCAGCACGATGCCGAGCAGGTCGCGGAAGAGGTGGTTCAGCCGCACGCACTCCCGGGCCAGCACCCGGGCGGGCTGCACGGCGCCGTCCAGCCAGTGCGAGTACGCCATCGCGTAGAGCACGTACCCGTAGGCCCACTGCTCGCCGTGCTCCTCGCACAGCTCGCGGGCCTGGCCGAACCAGAGCTCGCCGCTGTCCGGATCGCCCTGGAAGAGGTGGGCCAGGCCCAGCTCCAGCATGGCCATCACCACGTTGCTGTTGAGCTCGCCGATGGTCCGGTAGTGCCAGAGCGCCTCCTCGAACAGTTCGGCGGCCCGGTCGGGGTCGTCGCCGACCAGGGCGACGCAGCCCTGGCGGTGGACGGCGTAGGCCAGCGCCCGGTCGTCGCCGGTGTCCAGCGCCTGGCGGCGGCACTCCTCCAGTGCCGGGCGGGCGAAGCCGAGGTCGCCCTGGAGGGTGGCCATGTAGCCGGTCACCCAGAGGGCCTTGGCCCGGGCCTCGGTGGGCTCGCGGTCCAGCGCGAGCGCGCGGTCCAGCCAGTGCCGGCCCTCGCCGAGGTGGCCGCAGCCGATCCAGTAGAACCAGAGCGTGCCGGCCAGCAGCAGGGCGATCTGCTCCTCGCCCGGCTCGGCGAGGCAGAACTCCAGCGCCGCGCGCAGGTTGCCGTGGGCGAGCCCGGTGCGCTCGGCGGTCTCCGCCTGCCGGGGGCCGAACCACTCGACCTCGCCCCAGGTGGCGACGCCCAGGTACCAGTCCCGGTGGCGGCGCAGCAGCCGCTGCTCATCGCCGGCGGCGCGCAGCCACTGGCCGCCGTACTCGCGCAGGGTGTCCAGCAGCCGGAAGCGCACGCCGAAGGCGCTGTCCTCGCGCAGCACCACGGACTGGGCGACCAGCTCGTCGAGCAGGTCGAGGACCTCCTCGGCCTCGATGCCCTCGCCGGCGCACACGTACTCGGCGGCCTCCAGGTCGAAACCGCCGGCGAAGACCGAGAGGCGGGCCCAGAGTAAACGTTCCTGCACGGTGCACAGCTCATGGCTCCAGCCGACCGTCGTGCGCAGCGTCCGGTGCCGCGGCAGGGCCGTCCGGGAGCCGCAGGTGAGCAGCCGGAAACGGTCGTCCAGCCGGGCGGTGACCTGCTCCACCGACAGCGCGCGCAGCCGGCCGGCGGCCAGCTCCAGGGCCAGCGGGATGCCGTCCAGCCGGCGGCAGAGCAACCCGACCGCCTCCGCGTTGGCCTCCGTCACCTCGAAGGACGGCAGCACCGCCCCGGCCCGCTCGACGAACAGCCGTACCGCGTCCGGCAGCGCGTCCGGCCGCACCGGGCCGGAGGGCGCCGGGCCGACCGGCAGCGGCGTGAGGGCCAGCAGGTGCTCGCCCGAGGCCCGCAGGGTGGTGCGGCTGGTGGTCAGCAGCCGCAGTCCGGGCAGCGCCCGCAGCAGCGCGTCGGCCAGCTCGGCGCAGGCCTCCACCAGGTGCTCGCAGCCGTCCAGCACCAGCAGCAGGCGCCGGCCCTCCAGCCGCTCGATCAGGACGTCCAGCGGCGGACGGGCGGAGCCGTCGGCGAGCCGCAGCGCCTCCAGGACGGCGTGGCCGAGCAGCAGCGGGTCCTGCACCGGGGCCACCTCCACCAGCCAGGTGCCGTCCGGGAAGGCGTCGGCCGCCCGGGCCGCCGCGCGCAGGGCCAGCCGGCTCTTGCCCACGCCGCCCGGCCCGGTGACGGTCACCAGCCGGGCCGAGTCCAGCAGCCCGGCCAGCTCCGCCAGTTCGCCCCGCCGCCCGACGAAGCCGGTCACCTCGGCCGGCAGCCGGCCGGGCTCCGGCCCGTGCGGCCCCGCCGCGGGCTCCCCGCGCGGTGCTGTCCAGTCCCCGGCCAAAGGCTGCTCCCCGTGCTCCAGGCCGGACCGGTCGGGGTCCGGACGTGCGTCGGGCCGTACGGGCGACGGCCTGCCAGGCAGAACGAGGTGACCGATCGGTAGGTTACGCGCGCGGATCGCACACCCGACCGGATCGCCGGGCGAACAACCCGGTCCGGAAACCGGGCCCGGGCGCGATAGGGTTTCCTGCTGGGGCCTGTCTGACAGGCCCAGGAGAACTGCAAGGCGAGGGAGCGCGCAAAGGTGTCCGTGGGAGAGCTGGCCGGATTGCTCGTCGCCGTGTTCTGGGCGGTCCTGGTCACCCTGCTCGCCGTGGTGCTGGTCCGCCTCTCGCGGGTGCTCAAGGAGGCCGCCGTCCTGGTCTCCGCGGTCACCGAACAGGCCGTTCCGCTGCTGACCGACGCGGGCGCCGCGGTGCGCAGCGCCAACGAGCAGCTGGAGCGGGTCGACGAGATCACCGCCAACGTGCAGGACGCCGCCGCCAACGCCAACGCGCTCTCCTCCACCGTGGCCGCCACCCTGGGCGGACCGCTGGTGAAGGTCGCGGCGTTCAGCTACGGCGTGCGCAAGGCCGTCGCCCGGCAGCAGGGCGGCCTGCCGCCGGTGCCGGCGCAGGCCGGCGAGCGCGAGGAGCTGGCCAGGCTGATCCGGGCCGAGGTGCGCGCCGCGACCGCGCCCAGGAGCGGCCTGTTCTCCCGGGTCCGGCGCGCGGTGAGGGGCTGACGGCATGGTGCGACGCATCTTCTGGATGGCGGTCGGCGCCGGCGCCACCGTCTGGGCCATGAACAAGGCCAACGAGGCCGTGCACCGGCTCACCCCGGACAGCCTCTCCGGCACCGCCGCCCGCGGCGCGCTGCACCTGGGCGACCTGGCCAAGCAGTTCGCCCGGGACGTGCAGGCCGGCATGGCCGAGCGCGAGGAGCAGTTGAAGGACGACCTCGGGCTGCACGGCACCGCAGTGGCGGAGCCCCGCGGCGACCGCCGGTCCCTCCTGGGGAAGCGTTCCGCGCTGCCCCCCTCCGGCGAGCCGCAGTACCGAGCTATCTCGGCGGCGCCCGGTAGCCCGGCCGCCGCCCTGCCTCCGTCCCGCAGCTCCCGCACCACCCCCCGGACCACTGAAGAAACGCCCCGCCGCGCCCTGCCGCCGCGGGGCGGCACCCCGAACCGGAAGGACCACTAATGGAGTCGGCTGAGATCCGCCGCCGCTGGCTGCGCTTCTTCGAGGAGCGCGGCCACACCGTCGTTCCGTCGGCGTCCCTGGTCGCCGACGACCCCACCCTGCTGCTCGTCAACGCCGGCATGGTGCCGTTCAAGCCCTACTTCCTGGGCGAGGTCAAGCCGCAGTTCTCGCGCGCCACCAGCGTCCAGAAGTGCGTGCGCACCCTGGACATCGAGGAGGTCGGGAAGACCACCCGGCACGGCTCCTTCTTCCAGATGTGCGGCAACTTCTCCTTCGGCGACTACTTCAAGGAAGGAGCCATCAAGTTCGCGTGGGACCTGCTCACCACCCCCGTCGCGGACGGTGGCTACGGCCTGGAGAAGGAGAAGCTCTGGATCACCGTCTACAAGGACGACGACGAGGCCGAGCAGATCTGGCGTGACGTCATCGGCGTGCCCTCGGAGCGCATCCAGCGCCTGGGCATGAAGGACAACTTCTGGTCGATGGGCGTCCCCGGCCCGTGCGGCCCGTGCTCGGAGATCAACTACGACCGCGGCCCCGCGTACGGCGAGGAGGGCGGCCCGGCCGTCAACGGCGAGCGCTACCTGGAGATCTGGAACCTGGTCTTCATGCAGTACGAGCGCGGCCACGGCGACGGCAAGGACGGCTTCGAGATCCTCGGCGACCTGCCGAGCAAGAACATCGACACCGGCCTCGGCCTGGAGCGCCTCGCCGCCATCCTGCAGGACGTCGACAACCTCTTCGAGATCGACACCAGCCGGATGATCCTCGACCGCGCCGCCGAGCTCACCGGCCACACCTACGGCGCCGACCACAAGTCGGACGTCTCGCTGCGCGTGGTCACCGACCACATCCGCACCGCGCTGATGCTGGTCGGCGACGGCGTCACCCCCGGCAACGAGGGCCGCGGCTACGTGCTGCGCCGCATCCTGCGCCGCGCCATCCGCAACATGCGCCTGCTGGGCGCCACCGAGCCGGTGGCCAAGGAGCTCATCGACGTCGCGATCAAGGCGATGGCCCCGCAGTACCCCGAGCTGGAGAGCGACCGCAAGCGCATCGAGACGGTCGTCGTCGGCGAGGAGGGCGCCTTCCTCCAGACCCTGAAGGCCGGCACCAACCTGCTGGACGTCGCGGTCACCGAGACCAAGCAGGCCGGCGGCGCGGTGCTCTCCGGCGAGCAGGCGTTCAAGCTGCACGACACCTACGGCTTCCCGATCGACCTCACCCTGGAGATGGCCGAGGAGCAGGGCCTCCAGGTGGACGAGTCCGGCTTCCGCCGCCTGATGCAGGAGCAGCGGGACCGGGCCAAGGCGGACGCCAAGGCCAAGAAGATGGGCCACGCCGACGTCGCCGCGTACCGCGAGGTCGCCGACAAGTCCGGCGCCAGCGTCTTCACCGGCTACGCCCTCACCGAGGGCGAGGCCACCGTGGTCGGCCTGCTGGTGGACGGCGTCCCGTCGCCGGCCGCCTCCGAGGGCGACGAGGTCGAGATCATCCTCGACCGCACCCCGTTCTACGCCGAGGGCGGCGGCCAGCTCGCCGACCAGGGCCGGATCCGGCTGGAGTCCGGCGCGGTGGTGGAGATCCGCGACGTGCAGCAGCCCGTCCCGGGCGTCGTGGTGCACTCCGGCGGGGTGCTGTTCGGCGAGGTCGTGCTGGGCGCCTCGGCGTACGCCACGATCGACATCGAGCGCCGCCGGGCGATCGCCCGGGCCCACTCGGCCACCCACCTGACCCACCAGGCGCTGCGCGACGCGCTCGGCCCGACGGCCGCCCAGGCCGGCTCCGAGAACGCCCCCGGCCGCTTCCGCTTCGACTTCGGCTCGCCCGCCGCAGTCCCGGGCAGCGTGCTGGTCGACGTCGAGCAGAAGATCAACGACGTGCTGGGCCGCGAGCTGGAGGTCACCGCCGAGGTCATGACGATGGACCAGGCCCGCAAGGCCGGCGCCATCGCGATGTTCGGCGAGAAGTACGGCGACGAGGTCCGGGTCGTGACCATCGGCGACTTCTCCAAGGAGCTGTGCGGTGGCACCCACGTCGGCAACACCGCCCAGCTGGGCCTGGTGAAGCTGCTCGGCGAGTCCTCGATCGGCTCCGGCGTGCGCCGCGTCGAGGCGCTGGTCGGCACCGACGCGTACCGCTTCCTGGCCCGTGAGCACACCGTGGTCGCCCAGCTCACCGAGCTGGTCAAGGGCCGCCCGGAGGAGCTGCCGGAGAAGATCTCGGGCATGCTCGCCAAGCTCAAGGACGCCGAGAAGGAGATCGAGCGCTTCCGCGCCGAGAAGGTGCTGGCCGCCGCGGCGGGTCTGGCCGACTCGGCCGAGGACGTGCACGGCATCGCCGTGGTCGCCGCGCAGGTCGCCGACGGCGTGGGCGCGGACGAGCTGCGCAAGCTGGTCCTGGACGTGCGCGGCCGCCTCGGCTCGCGCCCGGCCGTGGTCGCCGCCTTCACGGTGGCCAATGACCGCCCGCTGACCGTCATCGCCACCAACGAGGACGCCCGCGCCCGCGGCATCAAGGCCGGCGAGCTGGTCCGGACCGCGGCCAAGACCCTCGGCGGCGGCGGTGGCGGCAAGGACGACGTCGCCCAGGGCGGCGGCTCCAACCCGGCCGCGGTCGGCGAGGCCATCGCCGCGGTGCGCGGCCTGGTCGCGGAGCGCGCCAGCTGATGGAGCAGGAGGAGAGGCCCTTCCGGCGTGGGCGGCGGATCGCCGTCGACGTCGGGGACGCCCGGATCGGGGTCGCGTCCTGCGACCCCGACGGGGTGCTCGCCACGCCCGTGGAGACCGTCCCGGCCGGGGTGAAGTCGCAGGCCAGGATCGCCGCCATCGTCGACGAGTACGGCGCGATGGAGGTGATCGTCGGGCTGCCGCGCTCGCTCAGCGGCAAGGAGGGCCCGGCGGCGGAGAAGGTCCGGGCGTACGCGGCCCGGCTGGCCGCCCGGCTCTACCCGGTGCCGGTGCGGCTGGTGGACGAGCGGATGTCGACCGTCACCGCGACCCACGGGCTGCGCGCCTCGGGGGTCAAGGCGAAGAAGGGCCGCTCGGTGGTGGACCAGGCCGCCGCGGTGGTGATCCTCCAGACCGCCCTTGAGTCCGAACGGGTGAGCGGACGCCCGCCCGGTGAGAGCGTCGAGGCGGTCGGCTGACCGGTCTGATCTAACGTCCCGTTTGAGGGGTCCGTGCGGACGCGTCCGCACGGACCCTTTTTCGTTCGCTTCCGTGTCCGTTATGGATCGATTCGTATCGATTCATATTGATCCGGATCGATCCGGGACCGCCGAGGGGGCGCGAGCCATGACCGACCAGGACTTCCACCCGGGGCTCACGCCGGGGCATCTGGGCGCGCCGGTGCTGGAACCGGAGGGCCGTCCGCCGGGCGCGCCCCGCCCGCGCTTCGATGCGCCGGATCCGCACCGACGGCGCAACGGGCTGGCCTGCGGGCTCACCGCACTCGCGCTGATCGCGGTGTTCGGCGGGATCGGGCTGACCGGCTACACCTGGCTCCAGGCGCAGCGCAAACCCCCGGCCGCCGCCGACTTCGCCGGGCAGGGCACCGGCAGCGTGCAGGTCTCCGTCCCGGAGGGCGCCGGCCTCTCCCAGATCGCCTCCGCGCTGGTCCGCAACGGGGTGGTGGCCAGCTCGCTCGCCTTCACCCGGGCCGCGAAGGGCAGCGCGGCGGCGGCCGGGCGGATCCAGCCCGGGACGTACACGCTGAAGCAGAAGATGTCGGCCGCGGCGGCGCTGGCGATCCTGATCGACCCGGCCAACGCCAACGGCCTGACCATCCCCGAGGGCTGGCGCGGCTACCAGATCTACGCGGCCATCGACCGGAAGCTGAACCTGCCCGCGGGCACCGCCCAGAAGACCGCCCAGGACCAGGGCGCCGAACTCGGCCTGCCCGACTTCACCAACGGCAGCCCGGAGGGCTACCTCTTCCCGGCGACGTACAGCGTCACCGAGGGCACTACCGCCTTCGACCTGCTGAAGCAGATGGTGGACCGGGCCGGCCGGGAGTTCGGCCGGGACGACGCCACCGTGGTCGCGCAGAACCTCGGGCAGAGCGTGTACGGGCTGATCACCGTGGCCAGCATGGTCCAGGGCGAGGCCGACAACACCGAGGACATGGGCAAGGTGGCCCGGGTGATCTACAACCGGCTGGCCAAGGGCATGCCCCTGCAGCTGGACTCCACCATCAACTACGCGCTCGGCCGCTCGACCCTGAACACCTCGGTGACCGACACCAGGCTGGACTCCCCGTACAACACCTACCTGCACCCCGGGCTGCCGCCGAGCCCGATCTCCAACCCCGGGCGGCAGGCGATCCTGGCCGCGCTGGACCCGACGCCGGGGGACTGGCTGTACTTCGTCACCGTGAAACCGGGGGACACCCGCTTCACCGACAGCTTCGACGTTCAGCAACGCAACGTGGCCGAGTTCAACGCCAACCGGGCGGCGGCCAGGCCCAGTGCCCCGGACGCGGGCTCGTCCTCCCCGGCGCCCTCCGGTCCGGGGGGCGCGGGCGGGGCCGGGGCGCCGTCCGGGTCCGGTGCGGGGACGCCGTGACGGTGTCGGGGGCACCGTAACGGTGTTGTGTGCCGTCGGTGAGATCGCTCACTGACCGTGCGTCCGCCCGGCCGGGGGTAAGGCTGCGGTACGGTAACGTCTCCCTCCAGGCGCTGCGCTAGCACGCCGGTTCGAGAATCAGCCGGGACGGCGTCGTCCCGGACGGCCGGTTTGATCCTCCGGTCGTCACCGTCGGTTAAGGGGATCGATGACCGATCTGGGTGGGGGCTACGGCCCCCAGGGCGAGCCGTGGCACCCCGGTGATCCCGGGTACGACGGCCGGCAGCCGGTCCCCGGCCAGCAGGACGGCCAGTGGCAGCAGCAGTACCCGCAGCAGGGCCAGGCGGCCCAGCAGCAGCCGTACGGGGACGTGCAGCAGGGGTACGCCCAGCAGCAGATGACGCCGCAGATGCAGCAGCAGATGATGGCGCAGCAGGGCTATCCGCAGCAGCAGCAGCAGCAGGCGCAGATGCCGCAGCAGGGTTACCCGGGCGGTCAGCAGGGCTACCCCCAGCAGGTGCCGCAGCAGGGCTACCCCCAGCAGGGGTACGCGCAGCAGCAGGTGCAGCAGGTGCAGCAGGGCTATCCGCAGCAGCAGATGCCCCAGCAGCAGGCGCCGATGCAGCAGCAGGGCTACCAGCAGGGCTTCCCCGGCGGCCAGCAGGCCCCCCAGCAGCAGGCCCCCCAGCAGCAGGTGCCCCTGCCCCAGCAGCACGCCCAGCCCCAGCAGGACCAGTCCCAGCAGGCTCCCCAGCAGCAGCAGCAGCAGACGCCGCGGCGACGGCGGCAGCAGCCGGCGGCCCCGGCGCCCGCGCCGGCCTCCGGTCCGGGCCCGGACGGGATCGACTGGGAGGCCGAGGCCGCCGCGCTGGAGGCCGGCGCCGACCCGGTCGGTGCCCCGCGCGAGGCCGGGACGGACGAGTGGGACGGCCACCAGGACGTCCGCCACGAGGACGACGGCTACCTCGACGAGCACGCCGAGGCCGGGGACGCCGGCTTCCTCGGGGAGCAGGACGAGTCCCGCGAGGCCCAGAAGAAGCGCAAGGAGAAGGGCAAGAAGTCGGGCCGCCGCAACGGCGGCGCCTGTCTGCTGGTCGCGCTGGTGCTGCTCGGCGCCGTGGGCGGGGCCGGCTGGTGGGGCTACGGCTTCTACCAGGACCACTTCGGCCCGCCGGAGGACTTCACCGGCGAGGGCACCGGCTCCGTCCAGGTCGAGGTCAAGAAGGGCGCGGTCGGCGGGCAGATCGGCCTGGCGCTGAAGAACGCCGGTGTGGTCAAGAGCGTCGACGCGTTCTCCGCGGCCTGCAAGGCCGAGCCCAAGTGCGGCACCATCCAGTACGGCTACTACGGGCTGAAGAAGGAGATGCCGGCCGCGGCCGCGCTCAAGGAGCTGCTCGCCCAGGCGGGCGGCGCGGCGATCGTCGTCCCCGAGGGCAAGAACTCCACCGAGATCTACACCCTCATCGACACCAAGCTGAAGCTGCAGGCGGGCACCACGGCGGGCGTCGCCAAGGCCCAGGTCAACGACCTCGGCCTGCCGCCGTACGCCAACGGCAACATCGAGGGCTTCCTCTGGCCGACCCGCTACAACATCGCCGAGGGCATGAAGCCCGAGGACCTGCTCAAGCAGATGGTGAAGAACGCCACCGAGAAGTACGCCGACCTGGACGCCCAGGCCGCCTCGGTGGGGCTGAAGACCGGCTACGAGGTGCTCATCGAGGCGAGCATCCTCCAGCGCGAGGGCAACAACCCGGAAGACTTCGCCAAGATGGCCAAGACCATCCAGAACCGGCTGGCGGCCGGCGGCGAGATCAACCACCGGCTGGGCATGGACACCACGCTCCAGTACTCGCTGAACCGCAAGGACCTCGACAAGAAGGACATGGACGACGCGTCCAACAAGTACAACACCTACATCAACCCGGGCCTGCCGCCCGGTCCGATCTCCAACCCCGGCGACGAGGCGCTCACCGCGACGCTGCACCCGGCGGACGGGAAGTGGCTGTACTTCATCGCGATGTCCCCGACCAAGACCCGGTTCGCCGAGACGAGCAAGGAGCACTACGCCAACGTCAAGGAGTACTGCCAGTCGGCCGGGCAGGGCTTCGACGAGACGCGCGGCCACTGCACCACCAAGAAGTAGCCACGGCCGGACGACAGTCCGCCAGTTCGCGGAGAGGCAGCGTTGACCAGCAAGCACCGGGCGGCCGTTCTCGGTTCGCCGATCGCCCACTCGCTCTCGCCGGACCTGCACCGGGCCGCCTTCGCGGCGCTCGGACTGGACGGCTGGCGCTACGACCGCTTCGAGGTCGACGAGGCCGGGCTGCCCGGGTTCGTCGCCGCGCTGGACGAGGCCGAGTGGGCCGGGCTGTCGCTCACCATGCCGCTGAAGCGGGCGGTCATCCCGCTGCTCGACGAGGTCAGCGCGACGGCCCGCTCGGTGGACGCGGTGAACACCGTGGTGTTCACCGCCGACGGTCGGCGCACCGGGGACAACACCGACGTTCCCGGGCTGGTCAACGCGCTGCGCGAGCGCGGGATCACCGAGGTGCCCGAGGCGGCCGTCCTGGGCGCCGGGGCCACCGCCTCGTCGGCGCTGGCCGCGCTCGCCCAGATCTGCACCGGCGAGGTGACGGTCTACGTGCGCAGTGCCGAGCGGGCCCGGGAGATGGCCGAGCTGGGCGAGCGGCTGGGCGTGGCCGTCCGCACCGCCGACTGGGAGCGCGGCGCCGAGGCACTGGCCCGGCCGCTGACCGTCTCCACCACGCCGGTGGGCGCGACGGACGTCTTCGCCGACGAGCTGCCCGCCGAGCCGGGCGCGCTGTTCGACGTGCTGTACCACCCGTGGCCGACGGCGCTGGCCGCCGCCTGTGCCGGGCGCGGGGCGACCGTCCTGGGCGGGCTGGACCTCCTGGTGCACCAGGCGGTGCT
Source organism: Kitasatospora sp. NPDC057738 (assembly GCF_042798815.1). Taxonomy (NCBI): domain Bacteria; kingdom Bacillati; phylum Actinomycetota; class Actinomycetes; order Kitasatosporales; family Streptomycetaceae; genus Kitasatospora; species Kitasatospora sp. NPDC057738. The sequence goes on from NZ_JBHVJT010000034.1 coordinate 57,478, forward strand.
GCAGAGCGAGGCCTTCACCGGGCGGACGCCCGGGCCGCTGGCGGCGATGCGCGAGGCGGGGGAGAAGGCGCTCGCCGGGCACTGAGCCCCCCGCGCCGAGTGGCGGGGGCACCGGTCGCGGGCCCGGTCCTCCGGCCGGGTGCCGGGCCCGTCCTGCGGCCGGTTCCCCGGGTGGTTCCCGGCCGGATGGTGGCCGGTTGCCGTCCGGCACGCGGACTGTGCCCCCAGGTGCTGCTGGGGCATGAAAGGATTCAGGCACAAGGCACGCCCGGGGCGGGCCCCGGCGGTGCCGAGGTCCGGTCCGCTGATGAAGGAGCTCCGTTGGGTACGTTGCGCTGGCTGACGGCGGGGGAGTCGCACGGCCCCGCACTCGTCGCGACGCTGGAAGGCCTGCCCGCCGGTGTACCGGTCACCACCGCTGTGGTGGCCGACGCGCTGGCGCGCCGCCGGCTCGGTTACGGCCGCGGGGCGCGGATGAAGTTCGAGCAGGACGAGGTGACCTTCCTCGGCGGCGTCCGGCACGGTCTGACCATGGGCAGCCCGGTCGCGGTCATGGTCGGCAACACCGAGTGGCCGAAGTGGGAGCAGGTCATGTCGGCCGACCCGGTCGACCCCGAGGTGCTGGCGGGCCTGGCCCGCAACGAGGCGCTCACCCGCCCCCGGCCCGGCCACGCCGACCTGGCCGGCATGCAGAAGTACTCGATCGACGAGGCCCGGCCGATCCTGGAGCGCGCCAGCGCCCGGGAGACGGCCGCCCGGGTCGCGCTGGGCGCCGTCGCCCGCGCGTACCTCCGCGAGGTGGCCGGCATCGAGATCGTCAGCCACGTGGTCGAGCTGGCCGCGGCCAAGGCGCCGGCCGGTGTGGTGCCGCTGCCCTCGGACGAGGCACGACTGGACGCCGACCCGGTGCGCTGCCTGGACGCCGACGCCTCGAAGGCGATGGTCGCCGAGATCGACCAGGCCCACAAGGACGGCGACACCCTGGGCGGCGTGGTCGAGGTGCTGGCGTACGGCGTGCCGGTGGGCCTCGGCTCGCACGTGCACTGGGACCGCCGGCTGGACGCGCGGCTGGCCGCCGCGCTGATGGGCATCCAGGCGATCAAGGGCGTCGAGGTCGGCGACGGCTTCGAGCTGGCCCGGGTGCCGGGCTCCAAGGCGCACGACGAGATCGTCCCGACCGCCGAGGGCGTCAAGCGGACCTCCGGCCGCTCCGGCGGCACCGAGGGCGGCCTCTCCACCGGTGAGGTGCTGCGGGTGCGCGCCGCGATGAAGCCGATCGCCACCGTGCCGCGGGCGCTCCAGACCCTGGACGTGCGCACCGGCGAGCCGGCCAAGGCGCACCACCAGCGCTCGGACGTCTGCGCGGTGCCGGCCGCGGGCATCGTCGCCGAGGCGATGGTCGCGCTGGTGCTGGCGGACGCGGTGAACGAGAAGTTCGGCGGCGACAACGTCTCCGAGACCCGCCGCAACGTGCAGAGCTACCTCGACAACCTGATCATCCGATGACCAGTCCCGTTGTGGTGCTGGTCGGCCCGCCCGGCAGTGGCAAGTCCACCGTCGGGCGGGTCCTGGCCGAGCGCCTGGGCGTGGGCTTCCGGGACACCGACGCCGACATCGAGGCGACCGTCGGAAAGCCCATCCCGGACATCTTCGTCGACGAGGGCGAGCCGCACTTCCGCGCGCTGGAGGCGGCGGCCGTGCGCGCGGCCGCCGAGGGGCACGACGGGGTCCTGGCGCTCGGCGGCGGCGCGGTGCTGGCCGAGGCCACCCGCGCGCTGCTGCACGAGCTGCCGGTGGTCCTCCTGGAGGTGCCGCTCGCCGACGCCGTCAAGCGGGTCGGCCTGGACGCCCCGCGCCCGCTGCTGGCCGTCAATCCGCGGGCCCGCTGGCGCGAGCTGATGGAGGCCCGCCGCCCCCTCTACCTGGAGGTGGCCACCGCCGTGGTCGACACCGCCGGGCGCAGCCCGGAGCAGGTCGCGGACGCCGTACTGGAAGCACTGGAGCTGAAGACCCCCCATGACTGACACCACCGTCAGGATCCACGTCGGCGGCAGCGCCGGCCACGACCCGTACGACGTGCTGATCGGGCACCAGCTGCTCGGTGAGCTGGCGCCGCTGATCGGTGCCCGGGCCAAGCGGGTCGCGATCATCCACCCGGAGGCGCTGGCCGCCACCGCCGACGCGATCCGCGACGACCTGGTCGGCGAGGGCTACGAGGCCATCGCGCTGCAGGTGCCCAACGCCGAGGAGGCCAAGAGCGTCGAGGTCGCCGCGTACTGCTGGTCGGTGCTCGGGCAGACCGGCTTCACCCGCAGCGACGTCGTCGTCGGCCTCGGCGGCGGCGCCACCACGGACCTGGCCGGCTTCGTCGCCGCCACCTGGCTGCGCGGGGTGCGCTGGATCTCCATGCCCACCACGCTGCTCGGCATGGTCGACGCGGCCGTCGGCGGCAAGACCGGCATCAACATCGCCGAGGGCAAGAACATGGTCGGCGCCTTCCACCCGCCGGTGGGCGTGCTGGCCGACCTCGGCACCCTGGAGACCGTGCCCAAGCACGACTACGTCTCCGGCCTGGCCGAGGTCATCAAGTGCGGCTTCATCGCCGACCCGGCCATCCTCGACCTGATCGAGGCCGACCCGGAGGGCGCGAGGACGCCGGCCGGGCCGCACACCGTCGAGCTGATCCGCCGGGCCATCCAGGTCAAGGCCGACGTGGTCTCCGGGGACCTCAAGGAGTCCGGCCGCCGCGAGATCCTCAACTACGGCCACACCCTCGGCCACGCCATCGAGCGCAACGAGCGGTACAAGTGGCGGCACGGCGCCGCGATCTCCATCGGCATGGTCTTCGCCGCCGAACTCGGCCGCCTGGCCGGGCGGTTGGACGACGAGACGGCCGACCGGCACCGCACCGTGCTGGCCTCGGTCGGCCTGCCGCTGAGCTACCGGGCGGACGCCTGGCCGAAGCTGCTGGACGCGATGAAGATCGACAAGAAGTCGCGCGGCGACCTGATCCGCTTCATCGTGCTGGACGGCCTGGGCAAGACCTCGGTGCTGGAGGGCCCCGACCCGTCGCTGCTGGTCGCCGCGTACGCGGAGGTCTCGGCGTGACCAGGGTGATGGTGCTCAACGGCCCCAACCTGGGCCGGCTGGGCAGCCGGGAGCCGGACGTCTACGGCGCCACCTCGTACGCCGGACTGGTCGAGCGCTGCACCGCGCTGGGCAAGGAGTTCGGCTTCGAGGTCGAGGTGCACGAGACCAACTCCGAGCAGCAGATGGTGGAATGGCTGCACGAGGCGGCCGACGGGCAGGTGCCGGTGGTGATCAACCCCGGCGCGTTCACCCACTACTCGTACGCGATGCGGGACGCCGCGGCCCAGCGCACCGCGCCGCTGATCGAGGTGCACATCTCCAACCCGTACGCCCGGGAGACCTTCCGGCACACCTCGGTGATCGCCGCGGTGGCCTCCGGCACCATCGCCGGCTTCGGGCTCGGCTCCTACGAGCTGGCGCTGCGCGCGCTGGCCGAGCGGCTCACCACCCGCTGAGGGTACGGGCGGTGGCCCGGCGGCGGACTGTGCCCGCCGCCGGGCCGCCGTGTAGTGTCCCCGCTGAGAGGTGTCGGGAGGTGCCGTGACGCAGTACGCCGGAGGTGGGCAGGTCCCGCCGCGTCCCGTCGCTCCACCGGTGCCGCCGGGGGGCGGGACACGGGGGACGTCGTCGGGGGCGCCGCTCGCCCCTCCGTCCCCGCCGGTCCGGCCGGCGCCCGCGGCCCCCGCCGCTCCCGGGCCCGTCGCCCGTTCCGCCCCGGCCCCCGCGGCCGCACCCGTGCCGAGCGCCCCGGTGCCCGCCGGCGGCACCGGGCACTTCGTGCTGCCGTCCGGCGCGCCCGTCCAACTGCCCACCCACCCGCCGCGGCAGCACGCGGCCACCGGGCCGATCGCCGTCCTGCTGATCGGACCGGCCGGGGCCGGCAAGACCACCGTCGCCCGCCACTGGGCCGAGCGGCGGCCCACCCCGACCGCGCACATCAGCCTGGACGACGTCCGCGAGTGGGTGCAGTCCGGCTTCGCGAACCCGCAGTCGGGCTGGAACAACGCCTCCGAGGCGCAGTACCGGCTGGCCCGCCGCACCTGCGGCTTCGCGTGCCGCAACTACCTGGCCAACGGCATCTCCTGCATCATCGACGACGCCGTCTTCCCGGACCGCCCGGCGATCGGCCTCGGCGGCTGGAAGCGGCACATCGGCCCCGGCATGATCCCGGTCGTCCTGCTGCCCAGCCTGGACTCCGTCCTGCACCGCAATGCCCGGCGCAGCGGCAACCGCCGTCTCGGGGACGAGGAGGTCGCCCGCATCCACGGGCGGATGGCCGGCTGGTACAACTCCGGGCTGCCGATCATCGACAACTCCGCCCTGGACGTCGCCGGGACGGCCGCCGAGCTGGACCGCGTCATCCTGGCCCGGCTGATGGGCATCCCGGTCCGCTGAACCGCCGCCCCGGCCCCGCGGAGCCGCGCCCTTCCCGGTCCGCCGGCCTGCGGCGTCGCGGAGCTGTCGGAGCCGGCTGCGATGATGGACGGGTCATGTCGCCGCGCCCGGAGGAGCCGACGCCCGTGCCCGAAGGCCACATCATCCACCGCCTCGCCACCGAGAACCGGAAGGCCTTCGGCGGCCGCCCGGTGCGGGTCTCCAGCCCGCAGGGCCGGTTCGCCGACGAGGCCAAGGTGATCGACGGGCAGCTGCTCACCGGTGCGGAGGCCACCGGCAAGCACCTCTTCCTCGGCTTCGAGGAGGGCGCCTGGGTGCACGTCCACCTCGGCCTCTACGGCGGCTTCACCTTCGGCACCGGCCCGGCGCCCGAGCCGGTCGGGCTGGTCCGGCTGCGGCTGGAGAACGAGGACGGCTACGCCGACCTGCGCGGCCCCAACACCTGCGCGCTCGTCACCGAGGGCCAGAAGGCCGCCGTCGCCGCCCGGCTGGGCCCCGACCCGCTGCGCGCCGACGCCGACCCGGAGGCCGCCTGGCGCCGGATATCGGGCAGCCGCACGACCGTCGCGGCACTGCTGATGGACCAGAAGGTGCTGGCCGGGGTGGGCAACGTCTACCGGGCCGAGGTGCTGTTCCGCCACGGCATCGACCCGCACCGGGCCGGGCGCGACCTCACCCGCCGGGAGTGGGACGCGGTCTGGGCCGACCTGGTCGCCCTGATGCGCGAGGGCGTCACCGCCGGCCGGATCGACACCGTCCGCCCGGAGCACACCCCCGAGGCGATGGGCCGCCCGCCCCGGGTGGACGACCACGGCGGCGAGGTGTACGTCTACCGGCGGGCCGCCATGCCCTGCCTGGTCTGCGGCACCGACGTGCGGACGGAGGAGCACGCCGCCCGCAACCTCTTCTGGTGCCCGGGCTGCCAGTCGGCGTGACGGGCGCCCGATCGTGACGCGTGCTGCCCCCGTGTCGTGGACAGCCCTTCTGAGCTGCGACGATGGACGTCGAGCGCGCCGAGCCGCGCGCCCCTGTCCGCACGGCCACGTGTGAACGTGGAGCGAAAGGAAGTCCCATGATCTTCATCACGGTCAAGTTCCCGGTCCGCCCCGAGCGCGCCGACGAGTGGCTGGGCCTGGTCGACGAGTTCACCCGGGCCACCCGCCAGGAGCCCGGCAACCTCTTCTTCGAGTGGTCCCGCAGCGTCGACGACCCCAACGAGTTCGTCCTGGTCGAGGCGTTCCGCGACGGCGACGCGGGCAAGGAGCACGTGGAGTCCGCGCACTTCGCCAAGGCCATGGAGGAGCTGTCGTACGCGGTGGCCGCCAAGCCGCGGATCGTCTCGACCGAGATCCCCGGCCTGGACGGCTGGGCGGAGATGGGCGAGATCACCCCCCGGTGACCTCCGAGTGCCCCTCCGGCCGGGTGCCCAGCCCGTAGGCTGGGGCCGACCGGCCGGAGGGAGCAGGCGGATGGAGCGGCACGAGGTGGCCAACACCGTGTCGGGGGCCACGGTGGGCGGCCACGTGGTGCAGGCCGGGAGCATCGGGGCGCTGCACCTGCACCAGCCGCGGGCGGTGCCGAGGCCGCATCAGATCCGGTCCCCGCACGGCCCGTTCGTCAACCGGGAGCCGGAACTCGCCGCGCTGACCGAGGCCTTGGGCCGGGTCGTGGAGGGCGGACTCGGGGTCGTGGTGTTCACCGGCCTCGGCGGGGTCGGGAAGACCGAGCTGATCGCCAGGTTCACCGAGGAGCACCGGGAGCACTTCCCGGGCGGGGACCTCTACGCCGACCTGAAGGCCTACCGGCACCAGGGCGGGGTGGACCTCCCCGAGTTGCTGGCCGGATTCCTGCGCGCCCTCGGCACCGAGCCCCCGGCCGTGGAGGCCGAGCGGTTCACGGCGTTCCGCACCGCCACCGCCGAGCGCCGGTGCCTGTTCTTCCTGGACAACGTCGAGCACGCCGCGGAGGTCCGTGCGCTGCTCCCGTCCTGCGGGCTGGTGGTGGTCGCGAGCCGCCGGCGGCTGCCCGCGCTGCGGACGGACGGCGCCGTGGTGCGCCGGCTCGGCCCGCTGAGCGCGAGGGCGGGCGCCGAGCTGGTGCGCGGCTGGGTGGGCCCGGGGCGGGGCACCGACGGGGAACTGGCGGAACTGGTCGAGCTGTGCGGCGGGCTGCCGCTCGCGCTGAACGCGGTCGGGAGCCAGCTGCTGGACCGGGACCACCTGCCGGTCGGCCGGGTGGTGGCCGAACTGCACGACCGGGAGGGCAGGTTGGCGATGCTGGAGGACGAGGAGAGCGATCTCGGCGCGACCTACGACCTGGTCTACGAGCGGCTGTCGGCGCCGGGCCGGGCGCTCTACCACCTGATCGGCGTGCACCCCGGCCCCTTCGTCTCCGCCGAACTGGCGCGTGCGGTCGGCGTCGAGCGGGCCGGGCAGGCGATCGGGGAGCTGCGGGGCGTCCACGTGCTGGACGAGGTGCTGGACGGCGACCGCGAGGACCGCTTCCGGGCCCACGACGTGGTGCGGCTGCACGCCTACGGCCGGACCCGGGAACTGGCCGACCGCGGGGAACTCCTCGCCGCCGTCGTGGCGTACTACCGGGGCCGGGCCTCGGTCGCCGACCGCGCGATGGCCGGGAGCAGGCTGCGCCTGCAGGACCCGAGCGGCGACGAGCTGCCCGGCTTCGCCTCCGACACCGCGGCCCTGGAGTGGCTGTACGCGGAACGGGCCAACTTCCGCGCGGTGGTGGAGGAGGCGGCCCGGCAGGGGTGGCACGGCGAGGTGTGGCGGCTGTGCGAGTCGCTCTGGCTGCTGTACCACGACCGCAGGCTCTACCAGGACTGGATCGCCACCCACCGGCTCGGCATCGAGTCGGCCCAGTGGGACAACCAGCCGGCCGCCGTGGTCCGGATGCGCAACCAGCTCGCCCGGGCCCACTTCGACCGCAAGGAATACCGGCTCGCCGCCGAGCAGTTGGCGCTCGCCGCGGAGCAGGTCGCGCTGGTGACCGACCGTCGGGTGGTGGGGGTGCTCCACGAGACGGACGGTCTGCTCTGCCTGGCCGACGGCCGTCCGGGCGACGCGGTGCGGCGGTTCACGCTGGCTCTGGCGGCGAACCGGGGCGACGAGCACGGCGAGATCGTCCAGAGCTACAACCTGGCGCAGGCGCTGATCGCCGACGGCCGCGCGCAGGAGGCGCTGGCCCGGCTGGCCGAGGCCACCGCGCAGGCCGAGCGGACGCGGGACGAGGACATGCTGATGAAGCTGCCGCTGGTCCGCGCCCGGGCCCACCGGGCGCTCGGGCAGCCGGAGCTCGCCGCCGTCCACGCGGGCGACTGCGCCCGGCGGGCCGAGGAGCGCGGCCAGTACGCGAAGGAGGCGCAGGCCCACACCCTGCTGCTCGCCCTCGCCGAGGAACTGGACGACGCGGAGCTCGCGGAGCGCAGCCGGGCGCGGCTGCGGGAGCTGCCGGAGTAGCGCCCTTCTCAGGGGCCGGTACGGAAGGACACCCGGGTGCGGTGCTCGCCGGTGCGGACGGTGAGGCCGTGCCGGGGGAGGCCGGCCGGGTCGCCGCCGTCGGCGAGCCAGCAGGCCACGGCGGAGCCGAGCAGCAGCGGGTCGACGGTGGGGTCGGGGCAGGTCCAGTCCGGTTCGGCGCGGGCCTCCAGCAGCAGGCCGGCGCGCAGTCGGAGCAGGTGGCGGGCCGGGCCGAGGGCGGCCACCGCGACGGCGAGGCCGGGGAGTTCGGCGGCGGAGTCGGCGAGCCAGCGGGCGGCGGGGCGTTCGGCGTGCACCTCGGTGCGGGCCAGGACCTCGGCGGTGTAGCGCAGGGCGTCGCCCGGGTGCTCGTCGGTGAGGGCGTGGAAGCCGCGCGGGGCGTGGTCGGGCGGGTCGAAGGGGTAGCGCCGCAGGCTGACCTCGGTGCCCTCGCTCCGGCCCTCGACGTCGTAGGCGGTGGGCCGGTCGACGGTGCCCGGGCACGGGGCCGGCCTGGGGTAGGGCGGCAGGGCCGGTTCGTCCCCGGGCTCGTCCAGCCCGGCCAGGAAGGAGTGCAGCAGCGGGCGCAGCAGCCGGGCGGATTCGCCGCGGTGGGCGAGCGAGCGGTCGGTGATCGCGCTCAGGTCGGCCGGGTCCCGGGCGAGGGCCTGTTCGACCTGGGCGGCGAGGTCCCCGTCCGGGTCGAGGACGGGCGCTGCCTGGCCGAAGGCGTAGCCGGGGGAGCGGGGGTCGAGTTCGGCGGCGCCGGTGGCGACGAGCAGGGTGCGGTGGTTCAGGGCGGCGCCGTAGACGGTGACCGAGCCGTGGTCGCCGATCACGCAGTCGGCGGCGACGAGCGCGGCCTGCCAGCCCTGGTGGGGCGGGATCAGGCGCAGGCCCATCCGGCGGGCGTCGTCGAGCAGCGCCTCGGGGTCGTGGCGGCTCCACACGTTGGGGTGCAGGACGACGGCGACCGTGTACTCGTCGGCGGGGAGCCGGCGGACCAGCCGCCGGGGGAGGTCCGGGCGGCGGCCGAACAAGGAGTGCTCGCTCCAGGTGGAGCTGACGACGACGAGCCGTCGGCCGCCGGTGGCGCCGAGTGCGGCGCGGTAGCCGTCGCGGGAGCGCCGGCTGCCGAGCATCCGGTCGAAGCAGGGGTCGCCGACCACCCGGGCGACGTCCAGCGCCTCGGGGCAGGAGACCCGCAGCCGGTCCAGCTGCTCGGGGTGGGAGAGGCCGAGGACGTCCACGAACACCCGTCCGCGGTGGGTGAGTTCGTTGCGGGACAGACCGGCGGCGGTGACCGTGTCGCCGGTGGACTCGGTGACCAGCCGGTTGTAGCCGACGCCGTGCGGGAGGACGACGAGGCGGGCGTCCAGCCGGTGCATGGAGGAGTGGACGGCGCAGGCGACGGCCAGGTCGAAGCGGCGGCTGACGGCGTCCTCCCAGTCCAGCACGGTGAAGCCGGGCAGGCCGTGCAGGTACTCGTCCAGGGCGCGGTCGGCGAAGGCGGAGCCGGGGTTGACGGTGAAGTACCGGTCGATGCCGTCCGGGTTCAGCAGGGTCAGGACGTCCAGGACCCGGGTGGCCGAGGTGAGGGTGCGGGCGACCGCCAGCACGCGGGCCCTGACCGGTCGGGTGTTCCACCGGTCGGCGGGCCAGGCGTGGGGGCGGGACGGCACGTCATGATCGTACTCATCCGCTCCGGCCGCGGCGCGGTTCCGGGGCCGGGCCAGTGGGTCAGCCCGTGGCCGCGGTGGGCTCGTGGTGTTCACCGGCGGCGCACTCGTCGAGGAGGGGGCGCATGGCCTCGTCCACGAGCTGGTAGCGCACCACGCGCCCGTCCCGGTCGCCGGTGACCACGCCGGCCGTGCGGAGCAGCCGCAGGGCCTGGGAGACGGCGGGGTCGCGCATGCCGGTGGCGACCGCGAGGTCGGTGACGGCGAGCGGCCCGGCCCGGTGGAGGGCGAGCAGCAGGGCGAGCCGGCCGGGGTCGGCGAGCAGGGAGAACCGCTCGGCCCAGGACCGGACGTGGGCCGGGTCGCCGATCGCGGCGATGGCCTCGCAGACCCGGTGCCCGTCGATGGTGCGGTGGCCCGCGCGGTCGGCCGGTACGAGATGCATGCGGACATTCTCGCAGGCGGCGGTCTGTGATCCTGGACACCTGCGCAGGTGCGCAACCTTGCACGGGTCGGGGCGTGACCCCTACGGTGTTCCCCGCCGTGGTGCTCGGGAAGACCGGTGACGGACCCTCAGGGGTCCCAGCCCGGAGCGGCCCTCGCCACTGTGATCGGGTCGTTCCTCCGTCCGCGGAGGAACGTCGTCCGTACCCATGGAGCCACTGGGCGCCTCGTGCGCTTGGGAAGGCGGGTGCGGGTGTCCCGTCAGCCAGGAGACCGGCCACGGCATCTCACGAGGTTTTCCACGAGGTGCTGGAGCGTGATCCGCAGATGACCCTGCCCGAAACCGTTGCCGCCGGGGCCGAACCGGCCCCCTCCGCGCTGCCCAGCTTCCAGTGGCGGCGCGAGGACACCGTCCGTACCGCCGGGCTGATGGCGGTGATCGTGGCCATGCACGTGGTGGCCTTCGGCACGCTGATCTTCCTGGTCGCACCCGAGAAGTACGCGGTCGGTACCCAGGTCTTCGGGGTGGGCCTGGGTATCACCGCGTACACCCTCGGGATGCGGCACGCCTTCGACGCCGACCACATCGCGGTGATCGACAACACCACCAGAAAGCTGATGGCGGACGGCAAGCGGCCGGTCTCGGTGGGCTTCTGGTTCGCCCTCGGGCACTCCTCGATGGTGGTGCTGATGGCCGCCCTGGTGGCGGGCGGCGCGCAGCTGGCGAACACCCTGATGGACGACGAGTCGGCCACCCACAAGTGGCTCGGCGTGATCGGGACGACCACCTCCGGCGTGTTCCTCTACCTGATCGGCGCGCTCAACCTGGCGGCGCTGCTCGGCATCCTCAGGGTGTTCCGCTCGATGCGGGCCGGGAAGTTCGACGAGAAGGAGCTGGAGGCGCACCTCGACTCGCGCGGCTTCATGGCCCGGGTGCTGAACCGGGCGACCCGTTCGATCACCCGGCCCGGGCAGATGTTCCCGGTGGGCATGGTGCTGGGGCTGGGCTTCGACACCGCGACCGAGGTCACCCTGATGGTGATGGCCGGCTCGGGCGCCGCCTCCGGGCTGCCCTGGTACGCGATCGTCTGCCTGCCGCTGCTGTTCGCGGCCGGGATGAGCCTGTTCGACACCCTGGACGGGACGTTCATGAACTTCGCGTACCAGTGGGCCTTCGCCAACCCGGTGCGGAAGGTGTACTACAACCTGACCATCACCGGTCTGTCGATCGCGGTGGCCTTCGTCATCGGCACCATCGAGCTGGTCGGGGTGCTGCACGAGAAGCTCGATCTGACCGACCCGGTCACCGGCTTCATCGCCGACATCTCACTGGACAACGTCGGCTACGCCATCGCCGGGCTGTTCGTGGTCGTCTGGGCGATCGCGATCGGGTACTGGAAGCTCGCCGGGGTCGAGAAGCGCTGGGCGCCCGAGGGCTCCTGAGCCATCCGGCCGCGAGCAGCGGCCTGCCCGCGCACGCCGGAACGGCGCCTCCCCGCGGTGGGGAGGCGCCGTGCGCGTTCCGGGGGGCCTGGTGCGCCCCGGGCCGGCGCTCCTCACGGAAGTCGACGTGCCGGCCGGCGACCGGGTCGCACTCGCACAGGACCGGAAGTGACATATCCGTGACGGAGCGTAGCGGCCGGTAGGAGTCCGAGGGGCCGCCGGGGGTGCGGGGCCCCCTCGGCGGCACGCTGCGTGGGGGGCGGGGTGAGGGCCCGAGGGGGACGGTGCCGCGGTCGCGCAGGGGGGCGCGCAAGGGGTATTGGGGGTTCTGCCGGGGGTGCTCGGCGGGCGCTTCGGGCCGGGGGTTCGTAGGCTCGACGCATGGCGGATGCGTACGCGGGGCGGCGGGAGCGGGTGAGGGAGCACTGCAGTGCGGCCGGGGCCGATGCTGCGCTGATCACCCGCGCGGCGAACGTGCGGTACCTGACGGGCTGCGCGCCCTGCGGGGCGAGCCTGCTGCTGACCAGGGAGCGGGCGCTGCTCGCGCTGCCGGACGACCTGCCGCCGGACGACTCCGGGGAGCACCTGATCGCCCCGGACGTCACCCGGCTGCCGGTGGCGGCCGGGTCGGACTCCGCGCTGGCCGTCGCGGCCGTCGCCGCGCGGTCCGGGGTGTCGGGACTGGCGGTGGAGGAGCACGACCTGACCGTCACCCGGCACCGGGCGGTGGGGGGCCTGACCGAGGGGGCCCGGCTGGTGGACCTCGCCCAGACGGTCGAGCGGCTGCGGGTGGTCAAGGACGAGCACGAGATCGCCGACCTGCGGATCGCCGCCGAGATCGCCGACCAGGCGCTGGGCGAGCTGCTGGAGTCGATCCTGGTCGGCCGCACCGAGCGGCACCTGGCGATGGAGCTGGAGCGCCGGATGATCGACCACGGCGCCGACCGGGCCGCCTTCCCGGTCTCGGTCGGCACCGGCAGCCACTCCGGCCAGGCCGCCCACCAGCCCACCGACCGCCGGGTGGAGGAGGGCGACTTCCTGACCGTGGTGATGGGCGCCCAGTACCGCGGCTACGGCGTCTCCACCGCCCGCACCTTCGTGATCGGCGCGGCCCCCGCGCCCTGGCAGGTGGAGCTGCACCGGCTGGTCTTCCGGGCCCAGCGGGCCGGGCGGGAGGCGCTCGGACCGGGCGTGGAGCAGTGCGTGCCCGACCGGGCCGCCCGGCAGGTCCTGGAGGCGGCCGGCCACACCGAGGCCTCCCCGCACCCGGTGGGCCACGGCGTCGGGCTGGAGATCCGGGAGGCGCCGCGCCTCGGTCCGTCGGACATGGGTAAACTGGACAGCCGCGTGCCGGTCACCGTCGGTCCGGGGGTCCACCTCCCGGGCAGGGGCGGCGTCCGGATCGAGGACACGCTCGTCGTGCGCCCCCTCGAAGAGGGCGGGCCCGAGCTGCTCACCATCACCACCAAGGAGCTCCTCGCCCTGTGACCGCGGCCCCCCGGGGGCCGTGGGAGGCAGGACGCAATCCCTTGGTTCCTTGACAGCTATACAGGAGTTAGTGCGCCCGTGGCTTCCACGAACGATCTCAAGAACGGCATGGTCCTCAAGCTGGAGGGCGGCAAGCTCTGGTCCGTCGTCGAGTTCCAGCACGTCAAGCCCGGCAAGGGCCCGGCCTTCGTGCGTACCAAGCTCAAGGAGGTCCTGACCGGCAAGGTCGTCGACAAGACCTTCAACGCGGGCACCAAGGTCGAGACCGCCAACGTCGACAAGCGCGGCATGCAGTTCTCGTACAAGGACGGCGAGAACTTCGTGTTCATGGACATGGACACCTACGACCAGCTGACCATCGAGCCGTCGGTCGTCGGCGACGCCGCCAAGTACCTGCTGGAGGGCTTCGAGGCCCTCGTCGCGCAGAACGAGGGCTCGGTCCTCTACATCGAGCTCCCGGCCGCGGTCGAGCTGACCATCGCCGAGACCGAGCCGGGCGTCCAGGGCGACCGCTCCACCGGTGGCACCAAGCCGGCCACCCTGGAGACCGGCGCCGAGATCCAGGTGCCGCTCTTCGTCACCAAGGGTGAGAAGGTCAAGGTCGACACCCGCGACGGCAGCTACCTCGGCCGGGTGAAGTAAGTCCGTGTCGGCCGCACGCAGCAAGGCCCGCACCAGGGCCTTCCAGATCCTCTTCGAGGCCGACCACCGCGGGGTCGACCCGCAGCAGGTCCTCGCCGACTGGGTGGCCCGCGCCCGCGAGCCCAGGCCCGACGAGGGCACCCCGCAGGTCGGTGAGTACACCATGGAGCTCATCGAGGGGTACGTCCAGCACGCTCGTCGCATCGACGACCTGATCGAGCAGTACTCCGTCGGCTGGTCGCTCGACCGGATGCCGATCGTGGACCGCAACGTCCTGCGGCTCGGTGCCTACGAGCTGATCTGGGAGGACGGCGTCCCGGACGCCGTCGTCCTGGACGAGGCCGTCGAGATCGCCAAGGAGTTCTCCACGGACGACTCCCCGGCCTTCGTCAACGGCATGCTCGCCCGCTTCCTGGAGCTGAAGCCGAGCATCCGCCGGTAGACAGGTGGACGTCGTGGACGGCCGTCGGACCCGAACAGGTGTCCGGCGGCCGTTCCGCGTTTCACCCGGTCGGCGTAGGGTGGGGCCCTACTTGTCAGTAACTTGACGTCCGGAACCACGCGTGAAGGGCAGGTCCCCCCAGATGACCACCGCGATCCGCAGCGAGTTCGACCAGGGCATCGCCCTGACCAGGCACCCCGAGGAGGCCGGCCGCTACGACGCCGAGCTCGGCGCCGGCTGGCAGATCGGCGGCGGGGTGAACGGCGGACTGCTGCTCGCGGTGGCCGGACACGCGCTGTCGCTGGAGCACGGCACCCACCCGGACCCGGTGTCGATCAGCGGTTACTACCTGTCCGCCTCCACCCCCGGCCCGGCCACCGTCCGCACCGAGGTGCTGCGCACCGGCCGCGGCCTGTCCACCGGCACCGCCTCGCTCAGCCAGGACGGCGTCGAGCGGCTGCGGGTGGTGGCCAGCCACGGCGACCTCGCCACCGCCGACGGCGAGGTGCGCACCAGTGCGCGGCCGCCGCAGCTGCCGCCGCCGGACCAGTGCGTCGGCGTCGAGCACGCGCCCAAGGAGCTGATCGCCCAGGCCGCCCTGCTGGAGCGGTTCGACCTGCGGCTGGACCCGGCCACCATCGGTTGGGCGCTCGGGCAGCCCTCCGGCAACGGGCGGATCCAGGGCTGGTTCCGGCTCGCCGACGGCCGCGAGCCCGACCCGCTGCTGCTCCTGCTGGTCGCCGACGCGCTGCCGCCGGTCACCTTCGACCTCGGCATGCCGGGCTGGGCGCCCACCATCGAGCTGACCGTCCACCTGCGCGCCAGGCCCGTGCCCGGCTGGTTGCGGGTCACCCACGCGACCCGCAACCTGGCCGGCGGCTACTTCGAGGAGGACGCGGAGGTCTGGGACGAGTCCGGCCGCCTGGTCGCGCAGTCCCGCCAGCTGGCCCGGGCGCCCCGGGCCTGACCCGGCGGCCCCGCATTACCGGTGGTTACATTCCTGTGACACGCCGTACGTGTGCGGCGCGCGCGGATGGGGAGGAAGACGGTCAGCGGCGAGCGTGCCGCGGACCGTCAACCCCCGAAGCCAGGAGCCACCGATGAGTCAAAAGGGTCGCGCCCGCCGTAACTCCGACTGCACCGCCGGCGGCTCGCGGCCCGCGGTGCGGGCGTCGCACCGGCCACAGCGGGCCGGCGGCGCCGAGCAGGCTTTTGTCATCGGGGTGCTGACCAACGCCGCGGACTTCGCCCGGGCCCGCGCCTGGGGGATCTCCGACGCCCCCGACCACGAGCGCTACCTGGCCGACACCGCCGAGCTGCTGGCCGAGGCGCTGGAGCGGTTCGACACCGTCCGGGCCCGGATGTTCCACCCGCAGGACTTCGAGGAGTTCTGCGTGCTGCACGGGCTGGACCCGGCCGAGCCCGCCGCCCGCGACCGCTACCTGGTCAACCCGGCCCTGCAGACCCAGCTGCTGGCCTATCAGGGCGAGGAGCTGGCCGGGGACTTCGTGCCCCGCCTGGTGCGCGCCCGGGAGAACGGGCTGACGCTCTGCCACGCCGACCTGCTGCTCGACGGGGGCCTGTACGGGGGCGCGGGCGCGCCCGACGAGGAGCACGCCGCCTGGGTGCGCGCCGCCTACCAGCGCGGGGGCGAGGTGTTCCGCCGGATGCTGGTCGGCGCGGGGGCCGGCGTGTACGAGCTGCGCCTGCGGGTGGACGCGCCCGGCGGGAAGCTGACCGCCGCGGCTCGGGTCCTCCAGTGGGAGGACGGCGTGGTCCGGATCAACGACGAGGACCTGGAGCTGGTCTGCGCGGTGCTCTGCACCGGGCTGGCCCTGGAGCTGCCGGGCGTCGCGGTGCTGCACGGCTCGCAGGGCTCGGCCGCCTCCTGCGGGGAGTACCTGCAGGCCTCCTGGGCCTGGTCGAGCGGCGGGCAGGAGTGGGCGCCGGCCGAGCGGCCGGTCCGGCTGGACGGCGTGGCGGCGCAGCCCGGCTACGGCCTGGGAACGGTCTGCTGACGGCTCCGCCGCGGGGCCCCGTCCCGGGGGCACGAGACCTGGGGGGGACGCCCGGGCCGGGGGGTCATCCGGGGGGAAGGCTGGTCGTGGGGGAACACAAAGGACCAGCCGCGGTGGTTCCTGGGCACCCGGCGGGAGCAAGCGC
>NZ_JBHVJT010000034.1:73748-82843 GCF_042798815.1 Kitasatospora sp. NPDC057738
GGGGGGGGGGGGGGGGGGGGGGGGGGTGTGGGGGGGGAGGGGGGGGGGGGGGGTTCTGGGGGGGTCTGGGGGATGGTTGGTTGGTGGCTTTCCGGTGGGCCCTCTTCTGGGCCCCCCGACACCGCGGCGCGGCCCCCGGTCAGGGGAGCCGCGCCGTGACGTTTCTGCTTGCGGGTACGACCGGAAATCAGGCCGGGTCGTCCCTGGATCCGCCGGCGGGAGCCGGTGCGGCGAGCCTCAGCTCGCGTCCTCCTCGCGCACCGCGCGGCGCGCGTCGGGGTTCAGCACGCCCCAGGAGATCAGCTGCTCGGTGAGGATCGACGGCGACTGGTCGTAGATGACGGCCAGGGTGCGCAGGTCGTCCTGACGGATCGACAGCACCTTTCCGTTGTAGTCACCGCGCTGGCTCTGGATGGTCGCCGCGTAGCGCTGCAGCGGGCCGGCCTTCTCCGAAGGGACCTGGGTCAGTCTCTCCAGGTCGAGGACCAGGCGCGGCGGCGGCTCGGCCGCGCCGCCGGGCGTACCGCCGGGCAGCAGCTCCTGCACCGGGACGCCGTAGAACTCCGCCAGTTCGGCCAGCCGCTGCACGGTGACCGCACGGTCACCGCGCTCGTACGAGCCGACGACGACTGCCTTCCAGCGCCCCTGGGACTTCTCCTCGACACCGTGCAGGGAGAGACCCTGCTGAGTGCGGATCGCTCGGAGCTTGCCTCCGAGTTGCTTCGCGTAGTCGCTGGACATTGATCTCCCCGGACGAGATTGCTTCGCGTTCAGTGGTGGGTCACGGGCGATTGCCGACGCCGTTACCGGTGGGTCCGACGTCCGTCTCGTAACTCACTGTGAGGTTACGTAGAGTAAGGTAGTTGCGTCAAGCCGAATGGGGCAGTCGTGCGAATGGCCCGCATCGTCGGCGCGTCCGGAGTGTTAACCCCGGGAAGCGGAATGATGGCCGTCTGTTTGCGATCCGGCGCGCTGCTAGGATGGCCCGAAGCCCGCGCCCGGTCGGCGGGGGCAGTCCCCAGACATCCTTTAAGACCCGTCCCGTGAGGCGGGGAAGGAGGTCCGCTTCGGCATGACCACACACCATGAACCGACGCCCCGGGCACCGCACCAGGTGCTGGACGGCACGGACATCGCCCGGGTCCTCACCCGGATAGCGCATGAGATCGTCGAGCGCGCCAAGGGCGCGGAGGACGTCGTGCTGCTCGGCATCCACACCAGGGGCGTCCACCTCGCCCGCCGCCTGCACGGCCGGCTGGCCCAGATCACCGGGCGCGAGATCCCGCTGGGCACCCTGGACATCACCATGTACCGGGACGACCTGCGGCTGAAGCCCGCCCGCGCCCTGGAGCACACCGAGATCCCGCCCGGCGGCATCGACGGCAAGCTCGTCATCCTCGTCGACGACGTGCTCTTCTCCGGCCGGACCATCCGCGCCGCGCTCGACGCGCTGAACGACATCGGCCGCCCGCGCGCCGTCCAGCTCGCCGTCCTGGTCGACCGCGGCCACCGCGAGCTGCCGATCCGCGCCGACTACGTCGGCAAGAACCTCCCCACCTCGCTGCGCGAGGCCGTTCAGGTGCGCCTGTCCGACAGCGACGGCGTGGACGCCGTCCTGGTCGGCGACCGCGACTTCGCCGCCCGCAGCTCGCAGGCCCTGGCACCCCAGTCTTCCGAACCGCACCTCCCGGAGTAACCCGCGTGAAGCGCCACCTCGTCTCCGCCGCCGATCTCAGCCGCGACGACGCGCTGCTGATCCTGGACACCGCCGAGGAGCTGGCCCAGCTCTCCGGCCGGGCCGTGAAGAAGCTGCCCACGCTGCGCGGCCGCACCGTCGTCAACCTCTTCTTCGAGGACTCCACCCGGACGAAGACCTCCTTCGAGGTCGCCGAGAAGCGCCTCTCGGCCGACGTCATCAACTTCTCCGCCAAGGGCTCCTCGGTCTCCAAGGGCGAGAGCCTGAAGGACACCGCGCTGACCCTCCAGGCGATGGGCGCCGACGCGGTGGTCATCCGCCACCACGCCTCCGGCGCGCCGGCCCGGCTGGCCCAGTCCGACTGGCTGCACGGCAGTGTGATCAACGCCGGTGACGGCACCCACGAGCACCCCACCCAGGCGCTGCTCGACGCCTTCACCATGCGCCGCCACCTCAACCCGGGCAGCGGCAACGACCTGGCCGGGCGCCACGTGACCATCGTCGGCGACGTCCTGCACAGCCGGGTCGCCCGATCCAACGTCCACCTGCTGAACACCCTCGGCGCGCAGGTCACCTTCGTCGCCCCGCCCACGCTGCTGCCGATCGGGGTCGAGAACTGGCCCTGCGAGATCAGCTACGACCTCGACGCCGTGCTGCCCAAGACGGACGCGCTGATGATGCTGCGGGTGCAGCGCGAGCGGATGAACGCCGCGTTCTTCCCCACCGAGCGCGAGTACAGCCGCCGCTACGGCATGAACGGCCGCCGGATGGCCCAGCTGCCGGACCACGCGATCGTGATGCACCCCGGCCCGATGGTCCGCGGCATGGAGATCACCGCCGAGGTCGCCGACTCGCCGCGCTGCACCGCCATCGAGCAGGTCGCCAACGGCGTCTCCGTCCGGATGGCCGTCCTGTACCTGCTGCTCGGCGGAGCCACCCTCGCCGACACCACCCGCACCGACTCCGTGGAGACCGCCCAGTGACCAGCTACCTGATCCGCAACGCCAAGATCCTGGGCGGCGACCCGCAGGACCTCCACCTCGCCGACGGCGTGATCCAGGAGATCGGCACCGGCCTGACGGTCGAGGCGGACATCGAGATCGACGCCACCGGGCTGATCGCCCTGCCCGGCCTGGTCGACCTCCACACCCACCTGCGCGAGCCCGGCCGCGAGGACGCCGAGACCGTGCTCACCGGCACCCGGGCCGCCGCGATGGGCGGCTTCACCGCCGTGCACGCGATGGCCAACACCACCCCGGTGGCCGACACCGCCGGCGTGGTCGAGCAGGTCTGGCGGCTCGGCCAGGAGTCCGGCTACTGCGACGTGCAGCCGGTCGGCGCCGTCACCGTCGGCCTGGAGGGCAAGAAGCTCGCCGAACTCGGCGCGATGCACGAGTCCGCCGCGGGCGTCCGGGTCTTCTCCGACGACGGCAAGTGCGTGGACGACGCGGTGCTGATGCGCCGCGCCCTGGAGTACGTCAAGGCCTTCGACGGCGTCGTCGCCCAGCACGCCCAGGAGCCGCGGCTGACCGAGGGCGCCCAGATGAACGAGGGCCAGGTCTCCGGCGAGCTCGGGCTCGGCGGCTGGCCGGCCGTCGCCGAGGAGTCGATCATCGCCCGCGACGTGCTGCTCGCCGCGCACGTCGGCTCCCGGCTGCACGTCTGCCACCTCTCCACCGCCGGCTCGGTCGAGATCGTCCGCTGGGCCAAGTCCAAGGGCTGGGACGTCACCGCCGAGGTGACCCCGCACCACCTGCTGCTCACCGACGAGCTGGTCCGCACCTACGACCCGGTGTACAAGGTGAACCCGCCGCTGCGCACCGCCGAGGACGTCCAGGCGCTGCGCAAGGCGCTGGCCGACGGCACCATCGACGCCGTCGCCACCGACCACGCGCCGCACCCGGCCGAGGACAAGGACTGCGAGTGGGCCGTGGCCGCGATGGGCATGGTCGGCCTGGAGACCGCGCTGTCGGTCGTGCAGCAGACCATGGTCGACACCGGCCTGCTGAACTGGGAGGCCGTCGCGGACCGGATGTCGCACCGCCCGGCCCGGATCGGCCGTCTCAGCGGCCACGGCCGGCCGATCTCGGTGGGTGAGCCCGCCAACCTGGTGCTGTTCGATCCCGCGTACCGTGGAGCCGTGAACCCGGACAGCTTCGCCACCCGCAGCCGCAACACCCCCTACAAGGGCCTGGACCTGCCCGGACGGGTGCACGCCACCTTCCTGCGCGGGCGCGCCACCGTGCTGGCCGGGGAGCTCGCCGAGCAGGGCGGCACGGAGTGATGCTCCACGCCACGCTCGCCCAGGAGCAGGCGAAGGTCACCGACTGGCCCGGCTACATCGGCTGGTCCATCGGCCTGCTGATCGTGATCGGCCTGGTCTACTGGCTGATGCGCCAGGGCTGGAACTGGCGGCGCACCCTGCAGTCCGGCATCCCGCCGCTGCCGGCCGTGCCGGACCGCGCCGGGCGCACCATCCTGGAGACCAGCGGCCGGTACCACGGCACGACCACCGCCGGGAACTGGCTCGACCGGGTCGTCGCCCACGGCCTGGGCACCCGCAGCCGCGCCGACCTCACCCTCGGCGAGGACGGCCTGCTGGTGCAGCGCCCCGGTGACGTCGACTTCTGGATCCCGGCCGAGCACCTGACCGGTGCCCGCACGGACTCCGGGATCGCCGGCAAGGTCGTCCCCTCCGGGCTGCTCGTCGTCAGCTGGGCGCACGAGGGCACCGAGCTGGACTCCGGCTTCCGGGCCGACCACCCCGACGAGCACGCCGCCTGGGTCGAGGCGATCGCTCTACTCGCAACACGTACGAAGACGAAGACGGAAGAGGCCGCGCAATGACCGCACCTGCCCCCACCACGCAGCGCCAACGGCGGGAACGAGTGCCTGCCGTGCTCGTCCTGGAGGACGGCCGGACCTTCCGCGGACAGGCCTACGGCGCCATCGGCGAGACCTTCGGCGAGGCGGTCTTCAACACCGGCATGTCCGGCTACCAGGAGACCCTCACCGACCCGTCGTACCACCGCCAGGTGGTCGTGATGACCGCCCCGCAGATCGGCAACACCGGCTGGAACGACGAGGACGACGAGTCCAAGCAGATCTGGGTCGCCGGCTACGTGGTGCGCGACCCCGCCCGGGTCGCCTCCAACTGGCGCTCCCTGCGCCCGCTCGACGAGGAGCTCGTCAACCAGGGCGTCGTCGGCATCAGCGGCATCGACACCCGCGCGCTGACCCGCCACCTGCGCGAGCGCGGCGCGATGCGCTGCGGCATCTTCTCCGGCGAGGCGCTGGCCGACCCGGCCGCCCTGCTCGCCCGGGTGCAGCAGTCGCCCGAGATGAAGGGCGCCGACCTGTGCGCCGAGGTCGCCACCACCGAGCCGTACGTGGTGCCCGCGATCGGTGAGAAGCGCTTCACCGTCGCCGCGCTGGACCTCGGCATCAAGGCGATGACCCCGCAGCGGATGGCCGAGCGCGGCATCGAGGTGCACGTGCTGCCGGCCAACTCCACCCTGGAGGACGTCTACGCCGTCAACCCGGACGGCGTCTTCTTCTCCAACGGCCCGGGCGACCCGGCCACCGCCGACCACCAGGTCGCCGTCGCGCAGGGCGTGCTGGAGCGCGGGACCCCGTTCTTCGGGATCTGCTTCGGCAACCAGATCCTCGGCCGCGCCCTGGGCTTCGGCACCTACAAGCTCAAGTACGGCCACCGCGGCATCAACCAGCCGGTGCAGGACCGCACCACCGGCAAGGTCGAGGTGACCGCCCACAACCACGGCTTCGCCGTGAACGCCCCGCTGGACAAGGTGAGCGACACCCCCTACGGGCGGGTCGAGGTCTCCCACGTCTGCCTCAACGACGACGTGGTCGAGGGCCTGCAGGCACTCGACGTCCCCGCCTTCAGCGTGCAGTATCACCCCGAAGCGGCCGCCGGTCCGCACGACGCCGCCTACCTGTTCGACCGCTTCGTGAAGCTCATGGAGGGCCAGCGTGCCTAAGCGCAGTGACATCAAGTCCGTCCTGGTGATCGGCTCCGGCCCGATCGTGATCGGCCAGGCCGCCGAGTTCGACTACTCGGGTACGCAGGCCTGCCGGGTCCTCAAGGCCGAGGGCCTGCGGGTCGTGCTGGTCAACTCCAACCCGGCCACGATCATGACCGACCCGGAGATCGCCGACGCCACCTACGTCGAGCCGATCACCCCGGAGTTCGTCGAGAAGATCATCGCCAAGGAGCGCCCCGACGCGCTGCTGCCGACCCTGGGCGGCCAGACCGCGCTCAACACCGCGATCTCGCTGCACGCGGCGGGCACGCTGGAGAAGTACGGCGTCGAGCTGATCGGCGCCGACGTCGAGGCGATCAACAAGGGCGAGGACCGCGAGCTCTTCAAGGGCGTCGTCGAGGCCGTCAACGCCAAGATCGGCTACGGCGAGTCCGCCCGCTCGGTCATCTGCCACACCATGGACGAGGTGCTGGCCGGCGTCGACACGCTCGGCGGCTACCCGGTCGTCGTGCGCCCCTCCTTCACCATGGGCGGCGCCGGCTCCGGCTTCGCCCACAACGAGGAGGACCTGCGCCGCATCGCCGGCCAGGGCCTGACCCTCTCGCCGACCACCGAGGTGCTCCTGGAGGAGTCCATCCTCGGCTGGAAGGAGTACGAGCTGGAGCTGATGCGCGACAAGAACGACAACGTCGTGGTCGTCTGCTCCATCGAGAACTTCGACCCGATGGGCGTGCACACCGGTGACTCGATCACCGTCGCCCCGGCGATGACCCTCACCGACCGCGAGTACCAGATCCTGCGCGACATCGGCATCGCCGTCATCCGCGAGGTCGGCGTCGACACCGGCGGCTGCAACATCCAGTTCGCGGTCAACCCCGAGGACGGCCGGGTCATCGTCATCGAGATGAACCCGCGGGTCTCCCGCTCCTCGGCGCTCGCCTCCAAGGCCACCGGCTTCCCGATCGCCAAGATCGCCGCCAAGCTGGCCGTCGGCTACACCCTGGACGAGATCCCCAACGACATCACCGAGCAGACCCCGGCCTCCTTCGAGCCGACCCTCGACTACGTCGTCGTCAAGGTGCCGCGGTTCGCGTTCGAGAAGTTCCCGAGCGCCGACGCCACCCTGACCACCACCATGAAGTCCGTCGGCGAGGCCATGGCCATGGGCCGCAACTTCCCCGAGGCGCTGCAGAAGGCGCTGCGCTCGCTGGAGAAGAAGGGCTCCCAGTTCTCCTGGACCGGCCCCGTCGGCGACAAGGCGGAGCTGCTGGCCAAGGCGGTCGTGCCGACCGACGGCCGGATCAACACCGTGATGGACGCCGTCCGGGCCGGCGCCACCCCGGAGGAGGTCTTCGAGTACACCAAGATCGACCCGTGGTTCGTCGACCAGCTCTTCCTGCTGGACGAGATCGCCGGCGAGCTGGCCGAGGCCGCCGAGCTCACCCCCGACCTGCTGCGCCACGCCAAGCGGCACGGCTTCTCCGACCAGCAGATCGGCGAGATCCGCGGCCTGAAGCCGGACGTGGTCCGCGAGGTGCGCCACGCCCTCGGCATCCGCCCGGTGTTCAAGACCGTCGACACCTGCGCCGCCGAGTTCGCCGCCAAGACCCCGTACTTCTACTCGTCCTACGACGAGGAGAACGAGGTCGCCCCGCGCACCAAGCCCGCCGTGATCATCCTGGGCTCCGGCCCGAACCGCATCGGCCAGGGCATCGAGTTCGACTACTCCTGCGTGCACGCCTCCTTCGCGCTCGCCGAGGCCGGGTACGAGACCGTCATGGTCAACTGCAACCCGGAGACCGTCTCCACCGACTACGACACCTCCGACCGGCTCTACTTCGAGCCGCTCACCCTGGAGGACGTGCTGGAGATCGTCCACGCCGAGCAGCAGGCCGGCCCGCTCGCCGGTGTGATCGTCCAGCTCGGCGGCCAGACCCCGCTGGGCCTGGCCCAGGCGCTCAAGGACAACGGCGTGCCGATCGTCGGCACCCAGCCCGAGGCGATCGACCTCGCCGAGGAGCGCGGCGCCTTCGGCCGCGTCCTGCGCGACGCCGGCCTGCCGGCCCCCAAGCACGGCACCGCCTTCTCCTTCGAGGAGGCCAAGGCGATCGCCGACGAGATCGGCTACCCCGTGCTCGCCCGCCCGTCCTACGTGCTCGGCGGCCGCGGCATGGAGATCGTCTACGACGAGGCCTCGCTCGCCTCCTACCTGGAGCGCCACGCCGGCCTGATCTCCGAGCACCCGGTGCTCATCGACCGCTTCCTCGACGACGCGGTGGAGATCGACGTCGACGCGCTCTACGACGGCACCGAGCTCTACCTCGGCGGCGTCATGGAGCACATCGAGGAGGCCGGCATCCACTCCGGCGACTCCGCCTGCGCGCTGCCCCCGATCACCCTCGGCGGCCACGACATCAAGCGCCTGCGCACCTCCACCGAGGCCATCGCGCGCGGTGTCGGCGTCCGCGGTCTGATCAACATCCAGTTCGCCCTCTCCGGCGACATCCTCTACGTGCTGGAGGCCAACCCGCGCGCCTCCCGCACCGTCCCGTTCACCTCCAAGGCGACCGCCGTGCCGCTGGCCAAGGCCGCCGCCCGGATCTCGCTCGGCGCCACCATCGCCGAGCTGCGCGCCGAGGGCCTGCTCCCGGCCGAGGGCGACGGCGGCACGCTGCCCGCCGACGCGCCGATCGCGGTCAAGGAGGCAGTGATGCCGTGGAGCCGCTTCCGCGACATCCACGGCCGCGGGGTGGACACGGTGCTCGGCCCGGAGATGCGCTCGACCGGTGAGGTCATGGGCATCGACAAGGTGTTCGGCACCGCCTACGCGAAGGCGCAGTCCGGCGCGTACGGCGCGCTGCCGACCAAGGGCAAGGTCTTCGTCTCGGTGGCCAACCGGGACAAGCGCAACCTGGTCTTCCCGGCCCGCGCGCTGGTCAACCTCGGCTTCGAGGTGCTCGCCACCGCCGGCACCGCCGAGGTGCTCCAGCGCGGCGGCATCCCGTCCACGCTGGTGCGCAAGCACAGCGAGGGCGAGGGCCCGAACGGCGAGCGGACCATCGTCCAGCTGATCCACGACGGTGAGGTCGACCTCATCATCAACACGCCGTACGGCACCGGCGGCCGCCTCGACGGCTACGAGATCCGCACCGCGGCCGTGGCCCGCGCGGTGCCCTGCCTGACCACCGTCCAGGCGATGGGCGCGGCCGTGCAGGGCATGGACGCGCTGCTGCGCGACGAGGTCGGGGTGATGTCGCTCCAGGAGCACGCCGAGCTGATCAACGCCGGCCGCAAGTAGCACCACCGCAGTGGGGGGGACCTGGACAGCGGGGGGCGCGCTCCTTGCCGGCGCGCGCCGCACATCGCCCCCCATCCACCTTTCCCCTAAGGGGAGT
>NZ_JBHVJT010000034.1:82853-89495 GCF_042798815.1 Kitasatospora sp. NPDC057738
AGCACGCCGAGTGGACAAACCCTGCCCGAAAGGAACACCACCGCAGGGGGGGGCACCGGAAAATCCGGGTCCCCCCCACTGCCATGACCGCCCCGCCCGTCACCCACCGCCACCCTTCCTCCGACGGGCGGCGCCCGCGCCCGTCTGCTCTCTCCGCTCCGGGAGTTGAACCACCCTTGTACAAGCTTCTGTTCGACCTGGTCTTCAAGAAGATGGACCCCGAGAAGGCCCACCACCTCGCCTTCTTCTGGATCCGCCTCGGCTCCTCGGTGCCCGGCCTGCGCACCCTGGTGCGGCTGGTGCTCGCCCCGCGCGACCGGGCCCTGCGCACCCGCGCCCTCGGCCTCGACCTGCCCGGCCCGTTCGGCCTGGCGGCCGGCTTCGACAAGAACGGCGTCGGCATCGACGGCCTGTCGATGCTCGGCTTCGACTACGTCGAGATCGGCACCGTCACCGGCGAGCCCCAGCCCGGCAACCCGGCGCCCCGGCTGTTCCGCCTGGTCGAGGACCGCGCGCTGATCAACCGGATGGGCTTCAACAACCAGGGCTCGGCCCGGGTCGCGGCCCGGCTGGCCGCCCGCCCGCACACCAGCTCCACCCCGGTGATCGGCGTCAACATCGGCAAGACCAAGGTGGTCGAGGAGGCCGACGCCGTCGCCGACTACGTGAAGTCCACCGAGCGGCTGGCCAAGTACGCCGACTACCTGGTGGTCAACGTCAGCTCGCCGAACACCCCCGGGCTGCGCAACCTCCAGGCCGTGGACCACCTGCGGCCGCTGCTCGCCGCCGTCCGCGAGGCCGCCGACCGCAGCACCGCCCACCGCGTGCCGCTGCTGGTCAAGATCGCCCCCGACCTGGCCGACGAGGACGTCGACGCGGTCGCCGACCTCGCCCTGGAGCTGGGCCTGGACGGCATCATCGCCACCAACACCACGATCGGCCGCGAGGGCCTGCGCACCGACGCCGGGCGGGTCGCGGAGATCGGCATGGGCGGCCTGTCCGGCGCCCCGCTCAAGGCCCGTGCCCTGGAGGTGCTCCAGCGGCTGCGCGCCCGCACCGAGGGCCGGCTGACCCTGGTCTCGGTCGGCGGCATCGAGACCGCCGAGGACGCCTGGCAGCGGATCGTCCACGGCGCCGACCTGGTCCAGGGCTACAGCGCCTTCATCTACGAGGGCCCGTTCTGGTGCCGGCGGATCCACAAGGGCCTGTCCGCCAAGGTCCGCGCGGGCGGCTTCCGCAGCCTGGCCGACGCCGTCGGCAGCGCCGTGCGCAGCTCCTGAACCCCCTCCCCACCCCTCCGGAAAGAGACGACATGACCCTCGCCCCGTTCGGCGCCCGGCTGCGCCAGGCCCTCGACACCCGCGGCCAGCTCTGCGTCGGCATCGACCCGCACGCCTCCCTGCTCGCCGCCTGGGGGCTCGGCGACGACCTCGCCGGGCTGGAGACCTTCAGCCGCACCGTGGTCGAGGCGCTGGCCGACCGGGTGGCCGTGCTCAAGCCGCAGGCGGCCTTCTTCGAGCGCTTCGGCAGCAAGGGCGTCGCGGTGCTGGAGAAGACCGTCGAGGAGGCCCGGGCGGCCGGCGCGCTGGTCCTGATGGACGCCAAGCGCGGTGACATCGGCTCCACCATGGCCGCGTACGCCGAGGCCTTCCTGTCGCCGGGCAGCCCGCTGTTCTCGGACGCGCTGACGGTCAGCCCGTACCTGGGCTTCGGCTCGCTGCGCCCGGCCCTGGACCTGGCCCGGGAGCAGGGCTGCGGCGTGTTCGCGCTGGCGCTCACCTCCAACCCGGAGGGCGCCGAGGTGCAGCGCGCGGTGGGCTCGGACGGCGAGCCGGTCGCGGCCTCGGTGCTGCGTCAGCTGGCGGCCGAGAACGAGGGCGCCGCGCCGCTCGGCTCCTTCGGCGCGGTGGTCGGCGCGACGCTGGCCGACGCGGGCGTGGAACTGGCCATCAACGGCCCGCTGCTGGCCCCCGGGATCGGCGCCCAGGGCGCGACCATGGCCGACCTGCCGCGGGTGTTCGGCGCCTCGGTGATCAACGTGGTGCCGAGCGTCAGCCGGGACGTGCTCAGGCACGGCCCCTCGGTGCCGGCGCTTCGGGAGGCGGCGGAGCGCTTCGTCGGCGAGTTCGCGGACGCCGTCAAGTAGCGGAACCCGTCCTTCAGGTAGCCGCGCGGTGACCCTGCGGAGTGTCCGCAGGACCGCGCGGTGGCCGTCGAAGCGACGTGAGCGCCGTCACATCGGCACCGCCAAAGTCTCGCAATCGCGGTCATTTTGCCCTGGAAAGTCCTGGTCGGCCTTGGCTGACCAGGACTTTTCGTGTTCTTTTCCTGACGTGGCGCCGCAATCCGGGTAGTGTCCGGCGATAGGTCATCGGCGAGCCGCTATTTCGGTGGCTCCCGCAGGTCAGGGCCTTGTGGTTCCCCTTGCGGACGGTGTCCTCGGTACCGAACCAGTCCTAGCTCAATCCATCCATCCACACCCTGAGGTGAACGGCGTGGCCCTTCCGCCCCTTACCCCTGAACAGCGCACCGCCGCGCTCGCCAAGGCCGCCGAGGCTCGCCGGGAGCGCGCCGAGGTCAAGAACCGGCTCAAGCACTCCGGCGCCTCCCTGCACGAGGTGATCAAGGCCGGAAAGGCCGACAACGACGTCATCGGCAAGATGAAGGTCTCGGCCCTGCTGGAGTCCCTTCCGGGCGTCGGCAAGGTCCGTGCCAAGCAGATCATGGAGCGCCTCGGCATCAGCGAGAGCCGGCGCGTCCGCGGCCTCGGTACGAACCAGATCGCTTCCCTGGAGCGGGAGTTCGGCGGTGGCGCCGCCTGACCGTGCCCCCGTGGTCCCAGGATCCCCCGCGATCCGGGATAATCGGTGCATGAGTGAGCGTCCGCGGCTGACCGTGCTCTCCGGCCCTTCGGGGGTCGGCAAGAGCACGGTCGTCGCTCATATGAGGAAGATGCACCCCGAGGTCTGGCTCTCGGTGTCGGCGACGACCCGGCGCCCGAGGCCGGGCGAGAAGAACGGGGTCCAGTACCACTTCGTCGACAACGACGAGTTCGACAAGCTGGTCGCCAACGGCGAGTTGCTGGAGTGGGCCGAGTTCGCCGGGAACCGTTACGGGACCCCGCGCGCGGCCGTGCAGGAGAAGCTGGAGCGCGGCGAGCCGGTGCTCCTGGAGATCGACCTCCAGGGCGCCCGGCAGGTGCGCGAGTCGATGCCCGAGGCGCAGCTGGTCTTCCTGGCTCCGCCGAGCTGGGACGAGCTGGTCCGCCGGCTGACCGGCCGGGGCACCGAGCCGCAGGACGTGATCGAGAAGCGGCTGGAGGCGGCCAAGGTCGAGCTCGCGGCCGAGCCCGAGTTCGACACGACCCTTGTCAACACCTCCGTCGAGCAGGTAGCGGCCGAACTGCTAGCCTTGCTCGGTGTAGCCTGACCTGTCTGTCTTTTCCACCCTTTCGGAAGGTTTTAGCGTGTCCTCTTCCATGACCGCGCCCGAGGGCATCATCAACCCGCCGATCGACGAGCTGCTCGAGGCCACCGACTCCAAGTACAGCCTCGTGATCTACGCCGCCAAGCGCGCGCGCCAGATCAACGCGTACTACTCCCAGCTCGGCGAGGGCCTGCTGGAGTACGTCGGCCCGCTGGTCGACACCCACGTGCACGAGAAGCCGCTGTCGATCGCGCTGCGCGAGATCAACGCGGGCATGCTGACCGCCGAGGCGATCGAGGCTGCCTGAGGCAGTCGCAGAGTTTCGGAAGGGCCCGGCGGAATCGTTTCCGCCGGGCCCTTCGGCGTTCCCCGCGGCCCTCGGGTGTTCCCCGACGGACCTTCGGCGCTCGCCGGCGACCCTCCGGCGCTCGCCGGAGGGCAGGGCGCGGTGCGGGGGCCGGCCGGGGGGCCGTAGGGTGGGCGCGTTCGCGGCACGGCCGCGACGCGTTCCCGATGCGTTGTGCGTTCCCGAGGCGGAGAAAGGCCGGTAGATGACCCTGAGTGCGGACGCCCCCCGCGTGGTCCTCGGCGTGAGCGGCGGGATCGCCGCGTACAAGGCGTGCGAGCTGCTGCGCCGCTTCACCGAGTCCGGCCACCAGGTCACCGTCGTGCCGACCGCCGCCGCGCTGCACTTCGTCGGCGAGGCGACCTGGGCGGCGCTGTCCGGCCGCCCGGCCGCCACCGAGACCTGGGAGCGCGTGCACGAGGTGCCGCACGTGCGGATCGGGCAGCAGGCCGACCTGGTGGTGGTCGCCCCGGCCACCGCCGACCTGATCGCCAAGGCCGCCCACGGCCTCGCCGACGACCTGCTCACCAACACCCTGCTCACCGCCCGCTGTCCGGTCGTGGTGGCGCCCGCCATGCACACCGAGATGTGGGAGCACCCGGCCACCCGGGACAACGTGGCCACGCTGCGCCGCCGGGGCGTGATCGTGCTGGAGCCGGCCGTCGGGCGGCTGACCGGCAAGGACACCGGGAAGGGCCGACTGCCCGAGCCGTCGGCGATCTTCGACGCCTGCCGGGCCGTGCTGCGCCGCGGCGGGGCGGTGCCGACCGACCTGGCGGGCCGGCACGTGGTGGTCTCGGCCGGCGGCACCCGCGAGCCGCTGGACCCGGTGCGCTACCTGGGCAACCGGTCCTCCGGCAAGCAGGGCTACGCGCTCGCCGTGACGGCCGCGGCGCGCGGGGCCCGGGTGACGTTGCTCTCGGCCAACGCCGAGCTGCCGGACCCGGCCGGGGTGGACGTGGTGCACGTGTCGACCGCGCTGGGGCTGCGCGAGGCGGCGCTGAAGGCGGTCAAGGACGCGGACGCCGTGGTGATGGCCGCGGCGGTGGCGGACTTCCGGCCCGCCGAGTACGCGACCGGCAAGATCAAGAAGGTCGAGGGCGTCGAGCCGGCACCCGTCGCACTGGTCCGCAATCCGGACATCCTGGCCGAACTGTCGGCCCACCGGGCCCGTTCGGGTCAACTCGTGGTGGGTTTCGCGGCGGAGACCGACGACGTGCTCGCCAACGGTCGGGCCAAGCTCGCCCGCAAGGGCTGTGACCTGCTCGTGGTGAACGAGGTGGGCAACGGCAAGGCCTTCGGCACCGACGTCAACGAGGCCGTGGTACTGGGCTCGGACGGCAGTGAGACGGCCGTTCCGGTGGGCCCGAAGGAGGCGCTCGCGGACGTGGTCTGGGATCTGGTCGCAAAGCGGCTGGAAACGGGCGGCAACTGATCGGAACCGCTCGCGCGGCGGTCGAGAATTCCTGAAGCGGGTGACGTTCGGCGGAACCAGACCGTTAGACTCCAGGAATCAAGTCTTTCCGGAGTTCCCCGGGTCGCCCCGGGGAACTTCAGTCAGCAGCCGCTGCAACCCCAGGGAGCGCTGTGTCTCGCCGCCTGTTCACCTCGGAGTCCGTGACCGAGGGACACCCCGACAAGATCGCTGACCAGATCAGCGACACCATCCTTGACGCTCTCCTGCGGGAGGACCCGACGTCCCGGGTCGCCGTGGAGACGCTCATCACCACCGGCCAGGTGCACGTGGCCGGCGAGGTGACCACCAAGGCGTACGCGCCGATCGCCCAGCTCGTCCGGGACAAGATCCTGGAGATCGGCTACGACAGCTCCAAGAAGGGCTTCGACGGCGCCTCCTGCGGCGTCTCGGTGTCCATCGGTGCCCAGTCGCCCGACATCGCGCAGGGCGTCGACACCGCGTACGAGGCCCGTGTCGAGGGCGACGAGGACGACCTGGACAAGCAGGGCGCCGGTGACCAGGGCCTGATGTTCGGCTACGCGTCCGACGAGACGCCCGAGCTCATGCCGCTGCCGATCACCCTGGCGCACCGCCTCTCCCGCCGCCTGACCGAGGTGCGCAAGAACGGGACCATCCCCTACCTGCGCCCCGACGGCAAGACCCAGGTCACCATCGAGTACGACGGCGACAAGGCCGTCCGCCTGGACACCGTCGTCGTCTCCACCCAGCACGCCAGCGACATCGACCTGGAGTCGCTGCTCACCCCGGACATCCGCGAGTTCGTGGTCGAGCCGGAGCTGAAGGCGCTGGCCGAGCAGGGCATCAAGCTGACCACCGAGGGCTACCGCCTGCTGGTCAACCCGACCGGCCGCTTCGAGATCGGCGGCCCGATGGGCGACGCCGGCCTCACCGGCCGCAAGATCATCATCGACACCTACGGCGGCATGGCCCGCCACGGCGGCGGCGCCTTCTCCGGCAAGGACCCGTCCAAGGTGGACCGCTCGGCCGCGTACGCGATGCGCTGGGTGGCGAAGAACATCGTCGCCGCCGGCCTCGCCCGCCGCGCCGAGGTGCAGGTCGCGTACGCGATCGGCAAGGCCGAGCCGGTCGGCCTGTTCGTGGAGACCTTCGGCACCGAGACCGTGCCGGTCCTCACCATCCAGAAGGCCGTCTCCGAGGTCTTCGACCTGCGTCCGGCCGCGATCATCCGCGACCTGGACCTGCTGCGCCCGATCTACTCGCAGACCGCGGCGTACGGCCACTTCGGCCGTGAGCTGCCGGAGTTCACCTGGGAGCGCACCGACCGGGTGGAGCAGCTGAAGGCCGCCGTCCAGGACTGACGTCCGCGGCGCCCGCGCCCGCGGCCCGTCGCCAGTGGCGCGCGCCCGCGGCCCGTGCGCCCGTAGCGCCTGAA